>JBOGDU010000067.1:0-5083 GCA_050743145.1 Jiangellaceae bacterium
GCGGCCAGGGCGGCGGCGACGGGTTGGAGGAGGCCGTACTGTGGCCGCGGCGGGTCGACGACGGACTGTCCGCGCCCGAACGCCCACCGGACGACGAGCAGTAGCGCGCCGAGCAGGACCGCCACCCACAGCGGCCCCAGCACGTAGGTCGCGCTTCCGGTACCGGGCACGTTGTCCAGTGTGCCCATCCCCGCAGCGCGTCACACCCGAGTTCGAGACAGGTGGAGGACGAGTCGATGACGCAGCGAGTCGCCGTGATCGGTGCCGGTCTGATGGGATCGGGCATCGCGCAGGTCGCGGCCCAGGCGGGGTGGCAGGTCGTCGTGCGGGACGTCTCGGACGAGGCGCTTCGACGGGGTCGGGCGGGAATCGAGCAGAGCACAGCGCGCCTGGTCGACAAGGGCCGGCTGTCCGCCGAGGATCGCGCGGCCGCGTTGGACCGCATCACGGCGACGACGGATCTCGACGCCGCCGCAGCGGCGGACGTCGTGGTGGAGGCGGCCTTCGAGCAGGTCGACGTCAAGCAGGACATCTTCCGGGAGCTCGACCGGATCTGCCACGACGGTGCCGTGCTCGCCACCAACACGAGCGCCATCCCGATCACCACGATCGCGTCGGCGACCGGCCGCCCGGAGGCGGTGGTGGGGACGCACTTCTTCTCTCCGGTGCCGCTGATGGCGCTGTGCGAGCTGGTGCGAGGGCTGCACACCTCGGACGCCACACTGGCGGTGGCCCGGTCGTTCGCCGAGTCCGTCGGCAAGACGTGCGTGGTGGTCAACCGCGACGTCGCGGGCTTCGTCACCACCCGCCTTATCAGCGCCCTGGTGGTCGAGGCGGTCCGGCTGTACGAGTCGGGGGTGGCCTCGGCCGAGGACATCGACACCGCCTGCCGGCTCGGTTTCGGCCACGCCATGGGGCCGCTCGCGACCGTCGACCTGACCGGCGTCGACATCCTGCGGCACGCGACCTCGACCATCTACGCGGAAACCGGCGACCCGAAGTTCTTCCCGCCCGAGACGCTGAGCCGGATGGTGGCGGCCGGCGACCTCGGCCGCAAGTCCGGTCGCGGCTTCTACACCTACTGATCTTTCGTCGTGGTGGCGCGGGGTCGGAACCGGCGGCACCCTCGACGCGAGGCGGCTGTGCTTCGCCCCGCTGAGGCCTGGGCAAAAAGGGCGAATCACCCGGACGAGCGTGCGTAGGTGGGGCGAAGCGCGCCGTGCGCGGCCGATACCGACGCGGCCTCGGGTCAGTAGCCGTAGCCGCCGGTGTCGCCGTTCGAGTCCGCCGGCTCGCCGGACGGCGTGGCGACGTGCCAGGTGAACGTGACCCCGTCGAAGTCGTCGGTGACGTCGTTGCCGGTCACGTCGCCGGGGGACCGGTCGAGGCTGAACGTGTAGAGCGGGACCCCCTCGAGGGTCACCTGTGCGGTGCCGTCGTCGCGATCGACGGTCGCAAGCGTCCCGTCGACGCCTTCCGCGGAGGTGGGGGACCCGCCTTCGCCCACCGTGAGCGGTAGCCAGAGCTCCAGGCAGCCGCCCTCGCACACGATGGTGCCGTCCGCCTCCTGCTCCGCTGTGTAGAGCGCCCGGCCCGACGAGTCGACGAGGATCTCACCGAGACTGGCGTCCTCCGCCACCGACACCGTCGCGTCGCCGCCGCCCGTGCCGGTCTGGGCGTCGTCGCCGTTGCCGCCGCAGGCGGCGAGCACCATGGCCGCTCCGACGAGCGAAGCCGCGAGTCGTCTGGTCATCACGGATCACCCCTCCGATAGGAGATACGCGGGCGTGCCCGTGCTGGTTCATCACCATATCTCCGCACCCGATCGCTGAACCCTGACGAGCACCCCGAGCGTTGGACATGGTGTGCGGACACGTCACGTCGCCGACGACGAGCTGCTGCGGACCCTGTACGACGAACACGCGGCCGCGCTGCTCGGCTTCGTGCGGCGGCTCGTCGACGGCGACCGTCAGCACGCCGAGGACATCGTCCAGGAGACCCTGCTCCGGGCGTGGCGGCATCCGGACGCGCTGACGGCGGAGCGGACGCGCCCATGGCTGTTCACCGTGGCACGCAACCTGGTGATCTCGCGGCATCGGGCGCGCCGGGCACGGGTGCCGGAGGTGCCGCTGCCGGCGGGCGACACCCTGGTGGCCGATGACGAGCTGGACCGCGCGATGCTGTCGTGGCAGGTCGCCGACGCGTTGGGAAAGCTCACTCCGGCGCACCGTGAGGTGCTGGTGCACCTGTTCTTCGGGGGGCAGTCGATCGCCGGTGCGGCGGCGGCACTTGGCATACCCGAGGGAACGGTGAAGTCGCGCAGCTTCTACGCGCTGCGCGCGTTGAAACTGGTGTTCGAGGAGAGCGGGGTGCGGCCCTGATGAGCTGCCAGACGACCGAGTCGCTCGGTCCGTACCTGCTCGGCGCGGCAGACGCCCGTGAACGCGCGGCGGTGGAGGCACACCTGGCTGGGTGCACCGAGTGCCGGGCCGTGGCCGACGAGCTTCGGCCGGTGTCGGTCCTGCTGGGCCGGCTCGACATCGATGACCTCACGCCGCCCGAACCGTCCTCCGACCTGCTCGAGCGCATGCTGGCGGCACAGGCGATGGCCCGTGGTCGCCGCCGGGTCGGCGTCCTCGTGGCGGCCGCCGCGCTGGTCGCCGCCGTGGGCGTCGCAGGTGGGGTCGTCGGTGCCGGCGCGCCTGCGGAGGAGGTGCCGTCGGCCCGGACGGTCGCCGTCACGGCGGCGGAGACCGCGGACGGGGTCACCGCGACGGCGTGGCTGACCGCGAACGCACGTGGCACGGGGATCCGGCTCCACCTCGGTGGAGTGCCCGGCGGCGAATGGTGCAGCCTGGTGGTTCGCGACCGCGACGGCCGAACCGAGACCGCGGCGACCTGGCAGGTCCGGTACGGCGAGGACGTCGACGTGCCGGCGGCCACGACCGACGTCGCCATCGACCGCATCGACGAGCTGGTGGTGATGACCGCCGATGGCGAGGAGTTGGTGACCTTCCCGGCAGTTGAGATGTGACGCATCTCCCGCGTGAGGCAGTTCACAGGACGTGTCCAGGACGTGTTACCGGCGAGTACATTCCGGGAAGCCGTCCGAGGAGGCCGGATGCGCGAGCGGCCCTGGCTCATGCGGACCTACGCCGGACATTCGTCCGCAGCGGAGAGCAACGCCCTGTTCCGACGCAACCTGGCCAAGGGTCAGACCGGCCTGTCGGTGGCCTTCGACCTGCCCACCCAAACCGGCTACGACCCGGACCACGAGCTCGCCCGGGGCGAGGTGGGCAAGGTGGGCGTGCCCGTGGCGCACCTGGGTGACATGCGTGCGCTGTTCGAGGGCATCCCGCTCGTCCGCAGCAACACCAGCATGACCATCAACGCGACGGCGACCTGGCTGTTCGCGCTCTACCAGGTGCTGGCTGAGGAGCAGGGCGCCGACGTCCGGGAGCTCGCCGGGACGACCCAGAACGACATCGTCAAGGAATACCTGTCGCGGGGGACGTACGTTTTCCCGCCGGCGGCGTCGCTGCGGCTCACCACCGACCTGATCACGTACACCGTCGAGCACGTCCCTCGCTGGAATCCCATCAACGTGTGCAGCTACCACCTGCAGGAGGCGGGTGCCACCCCGGTCCAGGAGGTCGCGTACGCGCTGTGCACGGCCGTGGCAGTGCTCGACGCCGTCCGTGACTCGGACCGCCTGGATCCCGACCGCTTCCCGGACGTCGTCGGCCGGATCTCGTTCTTCGTCAACGCCGGCGTCCGCTTCGTCGAGGAGATGTGCAAGTTGCGGGCGTTCGCCCAGCTGTGGGACGCACTGCTCGCCGAACGCTACGGAATCGCCGACGAATCGCTGCGACGGTTCCGCTACGGCGTCCAGGTCAACTCGCTGGGATTGACCGAAGCGCAACCGGAGAACAACGTCGCCCGGATCCTGGTGGAGATGCTCGCGGTGACGCTGTCGAAGCGGGCTCGGGCGCGGGCCGTACAGCTGCCCGCGTGGAACGAGGCGTTGGGCCTGCCGCGACCGTGGGACCAGCAGTGGAGCCTGCGGCTCCAGCAGGTGCTGGCGCTCGAGACCGACCTGCTCGAGTACGGCGACCTGTTCGACGGTTCACCGGTCGTCGAGGGGAAGGTCGCCGACATCGTGACCTCCGCTCGGGCGGAGATGGACCGGGTCCAACAGATGGGCGGCGCCGTCGCAACGGTGGAGAGCGGCTACATGAAGCAGCAGCTCGTCGCTTCGCACACCGAGCGACGCCGACGGATCGAGTCCGGCGAGGACACCGTGGTGGGGGTCAACCGCTTCACCGAGACCGAGCCGTCGCCGCTCACCTCTGCGCTCGGCACGGCCGTGCAGGCGGTGGACCCGGCGGTTGCGCAGGCGGCGTCGGACGCCGTGCGGGCGTGGCGGACCGGTCGCGAGCAGCGCGGGGCGGCCGAAGCGCTCGAACGGCTGCGGCTGGATGCCGCGAACGACGTCAATCTCGTACCGGCCTCGCTGGCCTGCGCACGCGCCGGCGTGACGACGGGGGAGTGGGCAGGCGCTCTCCGCGAGGTGTTCGGAGAGTACCGGGCACCCACCGGGCTGAGCGCCTCGGCGCCGGTCGCGACGGACGACGAGATCTCGCGGGTGCGCGCGGCCGTGCGCGCCACGGGTACCGAGCTGGGCGGGCGGCTACGGCTGCTGGTCGGCAAGCCGGGCCTGGACGGTCACTCCAACGGCGCGGAGCAGATCGCCGTCCGAGCACGCGACTGCGGGTTCGAGGTCGTCTACCAGGGCATCCGGCTCACGCCTGCCCAGATCGTGGCCGCTGCGGTCGCCGAGGACGTGCACTGCGTGGGCCTTTCGGTGCTGTCGGGCTCACACATGGAGCTGGTGCCGGAGGTGTTGACCGGCCTTCGCGACGCCGGCGCCGCCGACGTTCCGGTCGTCCTCGGTGGGATCGTCCCCCGCGCCGATGCGGATGCGTTGCGCGAGCTCGGCGTGGCGGAGGTGTTCACGCCGAAGGACTTCGGGCTCACTGCGATCATGGCGCGCATCGTCGGGGTGATCCGGTCGGCTCACGGC
>JBOGDU010000068.1:0-4820 GCA_050743145.1 Jiangellaceae bacterium
CAGGAGGTCGCACCGGAGAGCCGGGTCCTCTACGTCGACCACGACCCGATCGTGCTTGCGCACGCCCGGGCGCTGATGACCAGCACGTCCCAGGGCCAGACCGAGTTCATCATGGCCGACCTCCGCGATCCTGAGGGCATCCTCACCGATCCGGCGCTGGCGAAGACGCTCGACCTCGAACACCCGGTAGGGCTCATGCTGGTCGGGATCCTCATGTACTTCCGCGACTCGGAGGACCCGCAGGGCATGGTCTCCACGTTGTTCGATGCCCTGCCGTCGGGCAGCTATATGGCCATCACGCACCCAACCGCCCACTTCGACCCGGCGGCCTTCGAGGCTGCCTCCGCGGCAGCCGCGCACGCCGGCATCACCCTGGTCTCGCGTAGCAAGGCTGACATCGAGCACTTCTTCAGCGGGCTCGACATCGTCGAGCCGGGCGTCGTGCCGGTCCTGGCCTGGCATCCCGACGGCGAGCCGCCGGAGGACCCGAACGCCGCCTACTACTGGGCCGGGGTAGCGCGCAAGCCCTGAGCCCGCCGGCCGTGCGCTGCGTGGGCTCAGGCCTGGTCGCGAAGGTGCGGCACATCCGGCGCGTCGTCGAGGTCGTGCAGGTCGGTACCTTCCGCATCGGCGGTCGTGCCCGTACCGCCGGTCCGCCCCTTCGCATGGGTGCGGCCGTCCTGCTCGGCCAACTCGTCCAGCGCCTGGGCTGACGCCCTCTCCCGATCGATCTCCCGGGGATCCTCGCCCGGAGTCACGTTCTGCTTTGTGCGTCTGTCCTCGGTCATGTCCGACCCATACCCGGGATCGAGGGGCTTCATAGGACGCTGTCCGTCAGCGCCCATGAACGTAGCGTCGGCCCGGGACTACTCGTCCGCGGGAGCGGAACGCGGTTGCCGCTCGGGTGATCCCGCTCGACGCTGGTCGTCCCACGCGTCCTCCGCGGCCGTGCGCTCCTGCGTCCGCCGTCGAACCTCCGAAACGCGCGTAGCCAGCGATGTCGACGCCGCATCACGGCTCCGACTCAGCACGAAGACGCTGACGACTCCGGAACCGAAGATCGCGAGCAGCAGCAGCCAGAAGCCACGGGCACCGGCGATCCACAGCAGCGCCGCGACGACGACGAAGAGCAGCACGCGCAGCAGCGTGTAACGCAAGAAGGCCATGGCAGATCCAGCGTACGCGGCGTGACCGACCCCCTCGCACGCCGGCGCCGAGGCTAGGTTCTGCTCATGGGCGAGGGCATGCAGTTCGGACTGTTCGTACCGCAGGGCTGGCGCGTTGACCTGGTCGGGATCGATCCAGCAAAGCAGTGGGACGCGATGCTGGGCATCGCCCGGAGGGCGGACGACGGGCCCTGGCACAGCGTGTGGCTCTACGACCACTTTCACACCTTTCCGACACCGACCGACGAGGCCACGAACGAGGCCTGGACGCTGATGGCGGCCCTCGCCGCATCGACCAGCAGGGTCCGGCTCGGCCAGATGTGCACGTGCGTGGGCTACCGCAACCCGGCCTACCTCGCAAAGGTCGCCGCCACCGTCGACATCGTCTCCGGCGGTCGCGTCGAGATGGGCATCGGCGCCGGCTGGTACGAACACGAGTGGCGCGCGTTCGGCTACGGCTTCCCGAGCGCCGGCGTCCGGCTCCAGATGCTCGACGAGGGCATCCAGATCCTGCGCCGGCTCTGGACGGAGGGCCGCGCGACGTTCACCGGTGAGTACTACCGGGTCGACGGCGCGATCTGCCGTCCGCTTCCGTTGCAGGAGGGCGGCCTTCCGCTCTGGGTCGCCGGCGGCGGCGAGCGGAAGACGCTGCGGATCGCCGCGAAGTACGCCCGGTACACGAACTTCGGCGGCATCCTCGACATCTTCCGGCGCAAGTCCGAGATCCTCGCCCGGCACTGCCGCGATCTCGGGACCGACTTCGACGCGATCACGCGGTCGTCCAACTACAACGTCATCATCGGCCAGACTCAGGCCGACGTGGACGACCAGTTCGCCCGACTGGCCGATCTCTACGGCGGATACGTGCCTGCCGACGAGGTGGAGGCAGAGCTCAAGCCCTTCCGCCAGAGCCCTACAGTCGGCACGCCGGAGCAGGTAGTCGAGGCGCTACGGGCTCTCTACGACGCCGGCATGACCTACGCGATCTGCTACTTTCCGGGCCTCGCACACGACAGCCGCGGCGCCGAGTTGTTCGAGCGCGAGGTGATGCCGGCCCTGGCGTGAGCGAACCTTCAGGCGGTGAGTACCTGGGCGAGCAGAGCCGGGTCGGCGTTGCCGCCGGTGACAACGGCGACCGTGGGCCCGATAGCGACCTCGGGGCGCTCGACGTACGCGGCCACAGCAATCGCACCGCTGGGCTCGGCCACGATCCGGCTACCCCGCGCGAGCAGGCTCATCGCTTCGAGGATGCCCTGCTCGCTCACCGTGACGACCTCGTCGACGAAGCGCTCGATATGGCGCCAGTTCAGCTCGCCGACCGACGGGAGGCGAACGCCGTCGGCAACAGTCCGGTAGGTCAGAGCTGGATCCCATACCACGCGCTCGCCCTTCGCGAAGCCTTCGGCCAGGTCGCCCGCGAGTTCCGGTTCGACGCCGACCGCGCGTACGTCGCGACGCAGGGCCTTGAGCGCCACCGCGACTCCAGAGATCAGCCCGCCGCCGCCCACCGGCGCCAGTACGGTGCCGGCATCGGGCAGATCGTCGAGGATCTCGAGCCCGATCGTGCCCTGCCCGGCGATGACGTCACGATGCTCGAACGGCGGGACCACCGCGAGACCGCGTTCGGCCTCGAGCACGGCCACGCGGGTCTCGCGCTCTGCCGGCGGGACGATCACGATCTCGGCTCCGAGGGCACGGGTCCCCTCGATCTTGACCGTCGGTGAGGTGTCCGGCATCACCACGACAGCAGGGACCCCGTACACGCGCGCGGCCCAGGCGAGGGCACGGCCGTGGTTGCCACTGGAATGTGTGAGCACACCACGAGCGCGCATGCCCGGGTCGAGCGCGCCGAGCGCATTGAGAGCGCCGCGCATCTTGAACGAGCCGGTGGGCTGAAGGCCCTCGGGCTTGAGCCAGAGTGGGCGCTGCGCGTCGGCCCACGGACAGGGCAGCAGCGGGGTTCGAACGACATGGCCGTCGATTCTGTCCGCCGCCGCTCGGATGTCGCCGAGCCCGACCAGCGGCACGGACTCCATCCTGGGGCCGGGCCGCTGATCGAGCTCCATGGCGACCATCCTTCCAGCCCGCACCATGGACAACCGGATGGCCTTCATTGCTGGTTTGGTGCCGTCGGAGCGACACCAAACCGGCAACGATCACCCCCAGCGGTCGATTCACCGCAACCGTCCGGCGTCGGTGGGGCCAAGCGTCGCCCCGTCGCTTACGCTGGTCGCATGTTCGCGTGCACCATGCGGGGGCTGGAACCGTGACCAGAGCCCTGCCCATCGTGGTGGCGGTCGTCCTCGCCGTCTACGCGTTGATCGATTGCCTCCAAACCGATCCCGCCGAAGCGCCGCCGCCTCGTCGCGGCATCTGGCTGGCGCTCATCGTCCTCGTTCCGGTCGTCGGTCCGGTCGCGTGGATCATCGCAAAGGCCCGGCGAGGTCGGACCAGGCCCAAACCACGCCCGGCGCCGCCACGGCCGGTGGCCCCCGACGACAACCCCGAGTTCCTGCGCGAGATTGAGCAGATCGACGAACGCCATGAGCAGATGCTCGAGCAGTGGGAGGCCGACCTTCGCCGTCGCGAGGAGGAGATGCGCCACCGTCCTGACGGCGACGACGACGTCCGGTGAGCGCCTGGCTCGACGCGGCCCACATCGACCGCGCCGTACACGCCCTCCGGCCCGACTATCGCGCGCTGCTCCTCCTCGCCGAGGGCCTGGTCCCGGGTCCGAGCGATGCCGCCGGCGACGCTCTGCTCGTCGCAGCCGAGAAGGGCGCGCGCGCCCATCCGGACGGATCGCCCCCGGAGCACAACCCGAACGTCGCCGCGTGGCGCGATGCCTTCCGGGCCTTCGGCGCGAAGCCCCAGCGCACCCGGCCCAGCGTGGAAGCGCTTCTCCGGCGCGTTCCTGACGGCCTGCCGCGTATCGACCGGCTCACCGACGTCTACAACGCTGTGTCGGTCTCCCATGTCCTCCCGATCGGCGGCGAGGACGTGGACCGTTACCGCGGCCCGCTGCGGCTGACCCGCGCAATCGGTGACGAGCCCTTCGAGACCACGGTCGGCGGTGAGCCCGTCGTCGAGCACCCGGAGCCGGGCGAGGTCGTGTGGTGTGACGACGACGGCGTCACGTGCCGGCGCTGGAACTGGCGGCAGTGCACGCGAACCCGGCTCACGGACAGGACGACCCGGGCGGTCTTCGTGCTCGACGCCCTCGACCCGATGTCCGACGACGACCTGGACGCGGCGGGACAGGCCCTGCGCGACGCCCTGCTGGCGACCAGCCCCCAGGCACACGTGACCACCCGCCTGGTCGACCGGCCATGATCGTGTCACTCAGCGGCCGCCGGCTGCGAGTTGTCAGGCCGAACGCGGCGCCGGCCAGCACAAAACGGCCCTGCCCAGCCTGACAACTCGACCGCCGGTGCCAGTTGTCAGGCCCGCGCCGCGGATTCGCCCTGCCGGCGGAGTTGTCCGGCCTGACAACTGCGGCCCATTGAAGGCTGAGCCGCCGACATCAGAGGCCGCCGTAGGAGTGCAGGCCGTTGAAGACGATGTTGACGCCGAAGTAGCTGAACAGGACCGTCCCGTAGGCGACGAGCGACACGACCGACGCCTTCGAGCCCCTCCAGCCGGCCGTGGCGCGGG
>JBOGDU010000069.1:0-10086 GCA_050743145.1 Jiangellaceae bacterium
GTCGTAGCCACGGTCGCCGGGGCAGACCACCTCCCCCCGCAGACCAGATCCGAGCTCACGAACCGAACTCGCGATCCCGCCAGCGTCTACTGCCATCGCCCTGCCCCTCTCAGATGCCGGCCCGTTCGGGCGGCCGCCGCCAACAGCTAGGCACGCTCCGCCTACGCCAGGGTCCCCGGCGGAGCACGCAACGCACGGCGGGGACATACCAGCGCGCCGTACGTCTCGCACCGCGCCAGGAACGTGCAGGCCAGTATGATGACCTTGATCCATAAGCACACTCGAAGCTAAGATTGGTATCCATTAGACGCACTACTAGCTCATCCCATGCGGCCGCATGGCCCAGCCTGGAGTTGCGGCACCTCTTGGCCCTGGTGGCAGTCGCGGAGACGGGCACCTTCAGCGGGGCCGCCGAACGGCTGGGCTACACCCAGTCCGCGGTCAGCCAACAGGTCGGCAGCCTCGAACGCATCGTGGGCACGCCGCTGTTCGAGCGCCCGGGTGGCCGCCGCCGGGTGCGGCTCACCGCGGCCGGGGCGATGCTGCTGACCCACGCGCGGGCGGTTCTCGCCCGCGTCAGTTCCGCGGCCGCCGACCTGCGGGCGGTTGCCTCGGGCGAACACGGCGAGCTTCGAGTGGGAACGCTGCCGAGCGTCGGCACCAAGGTGCTCCCTCGCCTTCTCGGAACCTTCCGTGCGGAGTGGCCCGGGATCGAGATCGTGCTTCGTGAGTCCCGAGACTGCGCCCAACTGATCCGCGCCGTCGAGTCCGGCGACGTCGACGTCACCTTCATCGACATCGGCCCGTACGAGACGGGGCCGCTGCAAGTCCGCGCGCTGCTCGATGACCCGATGGTGTTCGTGGCACCCGCGGATGCTCCCGAGAGGGGACGGCGTGTGGTCAGCATCGCCGACATCGCACACCTGCCGATGATCGGCACCCGCAACCCGGGATGCCGGCAGATCATCGACGACTCCTTCCGCCAGGCGCCCGTCTCGCCGACCTACGTCTTCCGTTCCGACGACAACCCGACCATCCAGGGCCTGATCGGCTCAGGGCTGGCCTACGCCGTGCTGCCGCTGCTCACAGTGGACGAGAACGATCCACACGTGGCCGTCATCCCCATCCGGCCCGAGCCTCCGCCGCGCCGGCTCGGGATCGCATGGCACCCCGAACGCACGCCATCGCAGGCGCTGCAGCCCTTCGTCGAGACGGCGGCCGAGATCTGTCGCGACCTCGGCGCGCAATGGGCGGCGTTGCGTGCCGCGTGAGCGCCGCCGGCCATGCGACACCTCGCCACCGGACCCCCGCGGTCAACGAAGGACAGCGCGGTAGATCTCGACGGTGCGGGAAGCGACGGCGTCCCAGCCGAAGTCGGTGACCGCCCGCTCGCGGCCGGCCCGGCCCATTTCGCCGGCGCGGCCCGGGTCGGCGGCGAGCTCGCCGACCGCCTCGGCCAGGCTGCCCTCGAAGGCCGCGGGGTCGGCGGCGTCGTATGGCACCAGCAGGCCCGTGACGCCGTCGTCGACGACCTCCGGGATCCCGCCGACGGCGCTGGCGACCACAGCGGTCGCGCAGGCCATCGCCTCCAGGTTCACGATCCCGAGCGGCTCGTACACCGACGGGCAACAGAACAGGGTTGCGTGCGTGAGCACCTGGCGGACGTCCTCCCGGGGAAGCATCTCGCTGACCAGGACGACCCCGGTGCGCTCGGCTCGCAGACGCTCGACGAGATCATCGGTCTCGCGGGCCAGCTCCGGCGTGTCTGCGGCACCGGCCAGCAGGACGAGCTGGACGTCGGGGTCGAATCGGAGGGCGGCGCGGAGCAGGTGCGGCACCCCCTTCTGGCGGGTGATGCGCCCGACGAAGGCGACCGACGGGCGAGCCAGGTCGATGCCGAGCCGGTCGAGCACGTCGGTCTCGTCGACCGGTCGGTAGAAGTCGGTGTCGATGCCGTTGTGCACCACATGGACGCGGGCCGGGTCGACGGTGGAGTAGGAGTCGAGGATGTCGGTCCGCATGCCGTCGCTGACGGCGATCACGGCCGCCGCGCCCTCGTAGGCGGTCCTCTCCACCCACGACGAGAGCCGGTAGCCGCCGCCGAGCTGCTCGGTCTTCCACGGCCGCAGCGGCTCGAGCGAGTGGGCCGTGAGCACGTGCGGTGACCCGTTCAGCAGCGAGGCGACGTGGCCGGCCAAGTTCGTGTACCAGGTATGCGAGTGGACGACGTCGGCGTCGCCGAGAGCGGCGGCCATGACGAGATCGGCACTCATCACGCCGAGTGCCGGGTTGGCCGCGGGCATCCTGGGGTCGACCTCCGCGTAGGCCGACGCACCTTCTCGTTCGGCGCCCGTCGCGTGGACGTCGACCTCGACCTCGCCGGCCCGGCGCAGCTCCCGAACCAGGGAGTCGACGTGTACGCCGGCGCCCCCGTACACGAACGGGGGGAACTCCCTGGTCAGCATGGCTATCCGCATTCTCGCCCCACCCAACTGTCGTCGAGCCGGATCGTCACGACCATGGCGCCACGATGGCACGACCCGATCCTGTGCAGATCACGACGCGGGAACCCAGTACCGCAGCTTTCCCTCTCGCTGGTCGTCGAACTTCCCACCGGCGCGTTCGATGACCTTCCGGGACGCGACGTTGTCGACGTCGCAGGTCACCAGCACCGGGTCGATCCGGAGCTTCAGGCACCACGGGAGTGCCTGCCGGAGCATCTCGGTCGCGTGACCCCTGCGCCGCGCGGAGGGCCGCACGTCGTAGCCGACGTGGCCGCCGTAGTCGCGCAGCCACTGGGTGAGCCGGTGCCGGATCGACAGCCGGCCCAGGAAGGTCGTCCCGTCGACGTACCAGAGGTAGGTCGTGGGGACCCAGCCAGTGGGCCGCGGGGCATCCTCCGTGGCCAGGACCCGCTCGCCGGCCACGAACGTCGCGAACTCGATCGGGTCGGCGAGCCGGTCGAGGTCGAGGTCGTCGGCCCAGCGCGGGTCGTAGCCCGGCTCCGCGACGGCCTCCAGCCAGGACCGGTGGACGCGGGTCGTGGGGACCACGAGGTCGGGCACCCGCCCATCCTGCTCGCCGCCGGCCCGACCGGCCACAAGGCGTGCGGCGGACCGGGTGATCTCGGCCCGGATCGTGGCTAGTGTCGGATCGTGACGACGGGGCCGCACGTCCTCGGCATCGTCCTCGCCGGCGGCGAGGGCAAGCGGCTCATGCCGCTGACCGCCGACCGGGCGAAGCCCGCCGTCCCGTTCGGCGGGAGCTACCGGCTGGTCGACTTCGTCCTGTCCAACCTGGTCAACGGCGGCATCGACCGCATCTGCGTGCTCACCCAGTACAAGTCGCACTCGCTGGACCGTCACATCTCTTTGACCTGGCGGATGAGCACCATGCTCGGCCAGTACGTCACGCCGGTGCCCGCCCAGCAGCGGCTCGGCCCGCGCTGGTACCAGGGGAGCGCGGACGCGATCTACCAGTCGCTCAACCTCGTCTATGACGAGACGCCCGACTACGTGGTGGTCTTCGGTGCCGACCACGTCTACCGGATGGACCCACGGCAGATGCTCGAGGCACACGTCGCCAGCGGCGCCGGCATCACGGTCGCCGGCATCCGTGTGCCGCGGGCAGGCGCCAGCGGATTCGGCATCATCCAGACCTCGGACGGCCGGCGCATCGACGCCTTCCTGGAGAAGCCCGATGATCCGCCCGGCCTGCCCGACGACCCCGACAGCTGCTTCGCCTCGATGGGCAACTACGTCTTCTCCACCGATGTGCTCCTCGAGGCGCTTCGCGTCGACGCGGGCGACGAGGGTTCCGTCCACGACATGGGCGGAAACATCGTCCCGCTTCTGGTGGAGAGCGAGCGGGCCTTCGTCTACGACTTCGCCGAGAACGAGGTGCCGGGTACCACCGACCGCGACCGCGGTTACTGGCGCGATGTCGGAACTCTCGACACCTACCACGAGTCGCACATGGACCTGGTGTCGATCGACCCGCTGTTCAACCTCTACAACCGGGACTGGCCGATCCTCACCATTCACCCCCAGCTCCCCGGCGCGAAGATCGTCGAGGGCGGCGAGGCCCACGAGTCCCTCGTCACCAACGGCTGCATCATCGCCGGGTCGCTCGTGGACCACGCCGTGCTCTCGCCGGGTGTCGAGGTGCGCCAGGCCGCGGAGGTGTCGCGGTCGGTACTCATGCACGGCGTCCGAGTCGAGACCGGGGCCGTGGTCCGCGACGCGATCCTGGACAAGAACGTCGTCGTCCCGAAGGGGAGCTCGGTCGGCGTCGACAAGGATGCCGACCGCGAACGCGGCTACACGGTCAGCACCAACGGCATCACCGTCGTCGGCAAGGGCGTGCGGGTCGACGGGTGACCTGTGGTCCGTCGACCAGATGCCCACGACGGTCTCAGCGGGAGCGGTCTCCGGCGAGCCACGCCCGCCCGACCTGTTCCTCGATGCGTGCGGCGTGGACGACAGCGTCGTGCACCGCTTTCTCGATGCGGCCGCCGACCAGCGGGATGGACGCCTTGACCTTGGCATCGACCGTTGCTGCCGCGCCGCCGGCCGTTCCGATCAGCGTCATCCCGCCGGTGAGGTTGACCGGGGCGCCTCCCATGTCGATGTGGATCGATCCGGTGCGCGAGCCGTCGGCCGACGCGGGCTCCCACACGTCGGTCTGGTCGAGGTCGATCGTCTCGCCCACGAAGCGGCGGAGGAGGTCGGGTACGTCGGGCGGCATGACCCGGAGCAGGCGCACCGTCACCCGGTCCCCGGCACGGGCCACCGAGGCTTCGTGGCGGACCGCTCCCGTCGCCTCGGCCTTCCGGGCCAGGTACGCCTGGTCGGTGAACATCGCGAACACGGTGACCGGATCGGTGTCGAAGCGGAGTTCGGTGCGCAGGTCCATGAACCCATCCTGGCCCACCGGAGTGCCGCATGTGTTCGTATGGTGGCCAGATGGCTACGCATGTGCACCCGCCGTCTGCCCACTTCGGCGAGGACGGGGCCCGGCTGACTTACGGCAGCTACCTGCGCATCCCCGCACTGCTCGACCAGCAACGGCTGGCGACCGACGCCCACGACGAGTTGCTGTTCATCACCATCCACCAGGTCTACGAGCTGTGGTTCCAGCAGCTCCTGTTCGAGCTCGAGTCGGTACGTGACGCCATGGTCGGCGGGCAGCTGTGGTGGGCCCGGCACCTGTTGGCCCGCGTCCACGAGATCGAACGAATCCTGATCGAACAGATCAGCGTGCTGGAGACGATGACGCCGCAGGATTTCCTCGAGTTCCGCGCGCGGCTCGCCCCGGCCAGCGGCTTCCAGTCCGTGCAGTTCCGTGAGCTGGAGTTCCTCTCCGGAGCCAAGGACGCAAAGTTCGTGGACCGCCTGCGCGGCGTGACCGACGAGGAGCGGCGCCGGCTGGAGCGGCGGCTGGCGGAACCGACGCTGTGGGATGCGTTCACGCAGGTCCTGGACGCTCGTGGGCTGGCGTCAGGGTCCGACGACGAGGTCCGGGAGTCCCTCCGGGCAGCCGCCCACGACCGCGCGACGCATGGCGAGATCTGGGAACTGGCCGAGGCGCTGCTCGTCCACGACGAGCGGGCTGCCGGTTGGCGGGCCCGGCACGTCACGATGGTCGAGCGGATGATCGGGACGAAGACGGGCACGGGCGGGTCGTCGGGCGCCGCCTATCTGCGCGGCCGGTTGGACTTGCGCTACTACCCGGCCCTGTGGGAGCTGCGCTCCTGGCTCTGAGGACTGTGGACGACCGGGCCGAGAGGGTGAAGGTCGGCCCGGCGGGAGCTAGGGTCGGAATAGTCGCGTACAAGGACGTACCGGCGGGAGCTGTCCCGGGGGCTGACATGCGCAACCGGCTCGACGAAGCCAAGTCCGAGCTTCTCGCGAAGGCCGCGGTGGTGGCCGACCATCACGGCCAGCGTGGCCAGGCTCGTCCCGATGAGGCCGCATTCCTGCGCCGCTATTACCGGCACGTGGCGCCCGAGGACCTCGTCGACCGCGATCCGGTCGACGTCTTCGGCGCTGCGGCGTCGCACCGCCAGCTCGCGCGTACCCGCCCGCAAGGCACCTCACTGGTCAGGGTCTACACGCCCAGCATCGAGGAGCACGGCTGGTCCTCCGGCCATACGGTCGTCGAGGTGGTCACCGACGACATGCCCTTCCTCGTCGACTCGGTGACGATGGCACTGGCCCGGCAGGACCGGTCGGTCCACCTGGTCGTGCACCCCCAGTTCGTCGTCCGTCGCGACGTGGCCGGCGACGTGATCGAGATCTGCGACCAGGGCGAATCCGACCCCCGCACCGCCGAGACCGCCGATGCCGTGGTCGAGTCCTGGATGCACGTCGAGATCGACCGCGAGACCGATCCGAAGGTCCAGAGTGCGATCACCGACGCGCTGCGCGACGTGCTGCGCGACGTCCGCGAAGCAGTCGAGGACTGGCCGCGGATGCGACAGCGCGCCGAGGAGATCGCCGCGGAGCTGGAGAAGAACCAGTTGCCGGTGCCGCCCGAGGAGGTGGCCGAAGCACAGGAACTGCTGCGCTGGCTCGCCGACGACCACTTCACCTTCCTCGGTTACCGCGAGTACGTGCTCGACATCGTCGAGGGCGAGGACGTCCTGCGGGCCGTCACCGGTTCGGGGCTCGGCATCCTGCGTTCCGACCAGGAGTTGTCGGGCTCGTTCGCGAAGCTGCCTCCTGAGGTGCGGGCCAAGGCGCGCGAGAAGCATCTGCTGGTGCTGACCAAGGCCAACTCCCGCGCCACGATCCACCGCTACACCTATCTCGACTACATCGGTGTGAAGACCTTCGACGAGTCCGGTGAGGTGGTCGGCGAGCGGCGCTTCCTCGGGCTGTTCACCTCAGCCGCGTACACCGAGAGCGTGCTGCGCATCCCGGTCCTGCGGCGCCGGGTCCAGGAGGTGCTCGAGAGCAGCGGCTTCGCCGCCACCGGCCACTCGGGCAAGGACCTCATGCAGGTGCTCGAGACCTACCCGCGCGACGAGCTGTTCCAGACCCCCGCCGACGAGCTGCTGCCGACGGCGCTGGCGGTCGTCCACCTGCAGGAGCGGCGTCAGCTGCGCCTTTTCATTCGCCGCGACGTCTACGGGCGCTACCTGTCCTGCCTGGTGTTCCTGCCCCGCGACCGCTACAACACCGACGTCCGCGAGCGCATCCAGGACATCTTGCTCGCGGCGGCCGACGGCGTGTCGATCGACCACACGGCCCTGGTCAGCGAGGCGATGCTGGCGCGACTGCACTTCGTCGTCCGGATGCGTCCCAGCCAGGCCCTTCCCGATCTCGACGTCACCGCGCTCGAGAGGCAGCTTGTCGCCGCCACCCGGGCCTGGAGCGACGAGTTCGCCGACACGCTCGCGGAGCAGGCGGGCGAGGAGGCGGCGGCACGCCTGCTCCGCCGGTACAGGGAGGCGTTCCCGGAGGCATACAAGGAGGATTTCCCGGCGCGGACGGCCGTCGCCGACGTCGCGCGGCTCGAGGAGCTGCCCGCGGTCGATGGTCTGGGCATGAACCTCTACCAGCCGATCGGCGGGGGGCCCGACGAGCGCCGGTTCAAGATCTACCGGACCGGCTCACCCGTCTCGCTGACCCAGGTGCTGCCGATCCTGTCGAGGATGGGTGTCGAGGTCGTCGACGAGCGGCCCTACGAGATCCTCCGGTCGGGTGACGACCCGCCCGGGCCGGCGTACATCTACGACTTCGGTCTGCGGCACGGCGCGCGTCGGGCGGCCGGCGGGGACGGCCTGAAGGAACTGTTCCAGGAAGCGTTCGCCGCAGTGTGGCGGGACGAGGCCGAAAGCGACGGCTTCAACGCCCTCGTCCTGCGGGCGGGGCTGTCCTGGCGACAGGCGGCCGTGCTCCGCGCGTACGCGAAGTACCTGCGTCAGGCCGGCTCGACCTTCAGCCAGGAATATCTCGAAGAATGCCTCGGCGCCCACGTCGACATCGCCGGCCTGCTCGTCGATCTGTTCGAGATCAGGTTCGACCCGGACCGCTTCGAGAACGATCCCGATGCCCGCTCGGCTGCGGCCGAGGAGACGGTCGAGCGGCTGCAGAAGTCGCTCGGCCAGGTGGCCAGCCTCGACCAGGACCGCATCCTGCGCTCGTTCCTGGGCCTCGTGCAGGCCACGCTGCGAACCAACCACTACAAGGTCGACGACGCCGGCCGTCGACCGGCGGCGACGTCGTTCAAGCTCCAGTCGTCGGCGATTCCGGACCTGCCGGAACCGCGGCCGCTGTACGAGGTATGGGTCTACTCCCCCCGCGTCGAGGGCGTGCATCTGCGCTTCGGTGCCGTCGCCCGCGGCGGGCTGCGGTGGTCCGACCGTCGCGAGGACTTCCGTACCGAGGTACTCGGCCTGGTGAAGGCACAGGCGGTCAAGAACGCGGTGATCGTTCCGGTCGGCGCGAAGGGCGGCTTCGTCGGCAAGCGGCTGCCGGATCTGTCGGTCGACCGCGAAGCCTGGCTGACCGAGGGTGTCCAGTGCTACAAGACGTTCATCCGTGGCCTGCTCGACGTCACCGACAACCGGGCGGCCGACCGCCGCATCGTGCCCCCGCTGCGGGTGCTCCGCCACGACGGCGACGACCCCTACCTGGTCGTCGCTGCCGACAAGGGCACCGCCACGTTCTCCGACATCGCGAACGGGGTGTCCGCCGAGTACGGGTTCTGGCTCGGTGACGCGTTCGCGTCGGGCGGCTCGGCCGGCTACGACCACAAGGCCATGGGCATCACCGCGCGCGGGGCGTGGGAGTCGGTGAAGCGTCATTTCCGCGAGATGGGCCGCGACTGTCAGAACGAGGACTTCACCTGCGTCGGAATCGGCGACATGTCCGGGGACGTGTTCGGCAACGGCATGCTGCTGTCGACCCACACCCGGCTCGTAGCCGCGTTCGACCACCGGCACGTCTTCCTCGACCCCGACCCCGACCCTGCGGCCTCCTACGCCGAGCGCCGCCGTCTGTTCGAGCTCGCCCGCTCCACCTGGGCCGACTACGATCCGGCGCTGATCAGCGAGGGCGGTGGCGTGCACCCCCGCACGGCCAAGCGCATCGTCCTCACTCCCCAGGTCAAGGCACGCCTGGGCATCGACGACGACATCGACGAGATGACTCCCTCCGATCTCCTGCGCGCGATCCTGAAGGCGCCGGTCGACCTGCTCTGGAACGGCGGCATCGGTACCTACGTCAAGGCGGCCGGCGAGACCCACGCCGTGGTCGGCGACAAGGCGAACGACGCGATCCGCGTCGACGGAGCCGACCTCCGGTGCGGGTGCGTCGGCGAGGGCGGCAACCTCGGCTTCACCCAGCTGGGCCGCATCGAGTATGCGCTCGCGGGGGGCCGCATCAACACCGACGCCATCGACAACTCGGCCGGCGTCGACACCTCCGACCACGAGGTCAACATCAAGATCCTGCTCAATGACATCGTCGTCGCCGGCGACATGACGCGCAAGCAGCGCGACCGCCTGCTGCAGGAGATCACCGACGACGTCGCCGCCCTCGTCCTGCGCGACAACTATCTGCAGAGCCAGTGCCTCAGCGTCACCCAGTCGGTGAGCAGCCGGCTGCTCGATCGCCACGTCCGCTTCATCCGCGCGCTCGAGAAGGCGGGCCGCCTCGATCGCGCCATCGAATTCCTGCCGAACGAGGAGACCATCGCCGAGCGCAAGGCCAAGGGATTGGGGCTGACGCGGCCCGAGCTCGCGGTGCTCCTGGCCTACGCCAAGATCGCGCTTCAGGATGAGATCCTCGACACCGACCTGCCGGACGATCCGCAGCTCGGCGGCGAGCTGCTGGACTATTTTCCGCAGCGGCTGCGCGAGCGCTACCCCGAGGAGATCGCGCGCCACCGGCTGCGCCGCGAGATCATCACCACGGTCCTCGCCAACGAGATCGTCAACCGCGGCGGCCACACCTTCGTCCACGAGGTGCGCGAGAGCACCGGCATGGGCGTGGCCGAGGCTGCCCGCGCCTATGTCGCCGCGCGCGAGATCTTCGACCTGCGGACGCTGTGGCGGCAGATCGAGGGCCTCGACAACGT
>JBOGDU010000070.1:0-4990 GCA_050743145.1 Jiangellaceae bacterium
CCGTGTTGAGGCCGTACCCCAGCTCGGCGATGCTGACCGCGCTGACAGCATGATCCGCCGACGCGAGAGGACCCAGCTCGATCCGCTCGAGGTCGATGACGACCGACGTATCCAGCAGTACGCGGTCCGGCGTCGTCACGCGTTGTCGCCCGGCACGGCGTCGTCGTCGCGTCGCGCCGACGCGTCAACGTCATCGATGTCGTCGCTGCCGAAGAGCACGTCGGCGGCGGTGCGGTCGGCATACCAAAGATCCACGTCGATCGGCGGGAGGTGGCGGAACGCGGCCTGCAGCTCACCGAGCGTCCTGCGCGGGCGGCCTTCGCTTCCGGTCCGGTGCGGGACGATGTCGGCGATGGCCTTGCCATGACGCGTCACCGTGAAGCTCTCACCCGCCTCGACCCTGCGCATGATCTCCGCGTTGTCGTTGCGGAGCTCCCGCTGGCCGATCACCTCAGTCATGTCGCTCACTGTAGCGCATTTTGAGGGATTTGTGCTACGCAATTGCTACGACGGCTGTGAATCGGGCGATGGAGGCACGGCCTCGTCGAGCATCGCCGTGGCCTGTGCGACGTCAGGCGCGATCGTACGGTGGAGTGTCGGCGCGTGCCGTTCGACGACGTCCCAGACCACGTCGTCGTCGATCGTCCGGTAGTCGTGAGCGATGCGGTTGCGCATGCCGCGGACGAGTCGCCACGGAATTGCCGGGTGAGCCGCGATCCACGCCTCCCCCAAGCGTTCCAAGTCGGCGGTCATCCTGACGATGTTGTACTGGCATGCCCTCGCGACGGCGATGTCCGAGTCGTATGCGGCGCGTCCCCTCGTGACAAGTCGCGCGATCTCGTCGAGTGTGGCCTCGAGGTAGAGGACGTGCTCGGCGGTGCGTGCGTCCACGTCAGGCCGCATCGTCCAGGCGGCGTCGCTCACCGGTCACCCTGCGCCTGAAGAGATCGTTCGATCCGAGCTCCTTCGTCGTCACGACGTCGACCGGGCAGCCCAGCAGGGCCGAAATCTCATCGGCAAGATCAACGTAATCGGCGAAGGATGTGTCTGGAGCAAGCTCGACCAGGATGTCGAGATCCGATGCCGACGTGTCGTCACCGCGGGCAACCGATCCGAACACCCACGCCTGCTGGACTCCGCGGTTGGTCAGGATCTCCGCCACGGCGTCGCGGTGCTCGGCAAGCAGCACGGAAGGTCGGATGTCGTTGATCAGGTCGACGTTCACGCGGAAGCCCGCAGCGGCCAGCAGGCGCTCGAGCATGGCGACCGTCGGCTGCTGCCGGCCGGACTCCACCTTGGACACCGTTGACTGCGGAACCCCGGCGCGCGCTGCGAGCGCCCGCTGGCTCAGACCACGACGGCCCCTGGCGCTCCGCACCAGGTGGGCGGCTGTGGCACCCACGGCTACCTCCTGCCTCTCCATTCCTTGCCCATGATAGCGAATACACGTTCACGAAGCTCGTTGGAGACACGCGCGCTCGGGCCTGCAAATCGCTGTCCTGATCACTGACTCACTGCCTGGGTGCGCCACCGCCGTCCAGGCGGTCCAGGTGAGTGACCAGTTGGCGGACGTCGGCGGTCTCCGGGTGGTCGGGGCGGTGGATGCGCTCGACATCGGCGAGCACGTCCGCGAGCAGCGTTCTGGCGCCGGAGACGTCGCCCGACGCCGCGACCGGCGTCAGGACTGGGTGGGGAAGCCGAGGTCGACGCCGCCGTGCGACGGGTCGAGCCACCGGGCCGTGACGACCTTGCCGCGGGTGTAGAAGTGGACGCCTTCGGTGCCGTGCGCGTGGGTGTCGCCGAACAGGCTGTTCTTCCAGCCGCCGAATGAGTAGTACGCCATCGGCACCGGGATCGGCACGTTGATGCCGATCATCCCGATCTGTGCCTCGTTCTGGAAGCGGCGGGCGGCACCGCCGTCGTTGGTGAAGATGGCGGTGCCGTTGCCGTACGGGTTGGCGTTGACCAGGTCGAGCGCCGCGTCGTAGGACGGCACCCGCACGACGGACAGGACCGGCCCGAAGATCTCGTCGGTGTAGACCGACATGGACGGGTCGACGTGGTCGAACAGGCTCGGCCCCAGCCAGAAGCCCTCGGCCGCACCGTCGGGTTCGACGGTCCGCCCGTCCACCACGAGCGTGGCGCCAGCCGACGTGCCCGCCGACAGGTACGACGCGACCCGGTCGCGGTGCGCAGCGGTGACCAGCGGGCCCATGTCGCAGCCCCTGCGGCCGTCGCCCGTGCGTAACCCCGCCATTCGCGCGGCCACTCGGGCGACCAGGTCGTCGCCCACGGGATCGACGGCGACCACGGCCGAAACCGCCATGCACCGTTCACCCGCCGACCCGAAGCCGGCGTTGACGGCGGCGTCGGCCGCGAGGTCGAGGTCGGCGTCGGGCAGTACGACCATGTGGTTCTTCGCCCCACCGAGCGCCTGCACGCGTTTGCCGTTCGACGTACCGGTCTCGTAGACGTAACGCGCGACCGGCGTCGACCCCACAAACGAGACCGCGGCCACGTCCGGGTGCGACAGCAGGCGGTCCACCGCGACCTTGTCGCCGTGCACGACGTTGAACACGCCGCCGGGAAGCCCGGCCTGCGCCCACAGCTCGGCCATCAGCACCGAGGCCGACGGATCCTTCTCCGACGGCTTGAGGATGACCGTGTTCCCGCACGCGATCGCCACCGGGAAGAACCACATCGGCACCATGGCGGGGAAGTTGAACGGCGAGATCACGCCGACGACGCCGAGCGGCTGGCGCAAGGAGTAGGAGTCCACCCGGGTGGACACGTTTTCCGAGAACCCGCCCTTGAGCAGGTGCGGGACACCGCACGCGAACTCGACCACCTCGAGGCCGCGCTGCACCTCGCCGGCGGCGTCGGCCAGCACCTTGCCGTGCTCGGCGGTGATCAGCTGTGCCAGCTCGCCGCTGCGTGCAGCCACGAGCCCGCGGAACGCGAACAGGACCTTGCTCCGCTGCGACAACGACGACGAGCGCCACGCGTCGAACGCCCGCGACGCCGCCGCGACCGCCTCGTCCACGACACCCGGCGACGCGTAGTCGACCTCGGCCGCCACGACTCCCAGCGCCGGGTCGAACACCTCGCCGACCCGGTCGCCGGGCCCGGCGAAGGGCTTGCCGTCGATCCAGTGCGTGATCCTGCGCATCGGTGTCACCCCGTCGTCAGTGTCAGCTCGAAGGTGTAGCGCGACGCGCGGTAGAGGTGCGACCCGTACTCGACCGCGCGGCCGGTGTCGTCGTACGTCGTGCGGGACATGGTCAGCAGCGGCGCGCCGGTCTTCTCGTTGAGCAGCCGCGCCTCAGCCGACGCGGCGGCGCGACCACCGATCGTCTGCTTCGCGATCTTCAAGGTCACCCCGGCACTGCGGAGCAGGTCGTACAACCCGCGTGTCCGGAGACTCTCCGCGTCGAGGCGGACCGGACCGACGGGTACGTGGTTGTGCATGATGACCAGCGGCTCGTCACCGGTGAAACGAAGCCGCTCGATCGCGTAGACCTCGACGCCGGGCGCGAGTCCCAGGGCGTCGGCGACGGCCTCGGACGGCTGCTCGACGGCAAAGGAGAGCACCTCGGTCCGCGGCTCCCTGCCCGCGGCCCGCAGGTCGTCGTAGAGGCTCGACAGCTCCACCGGGCGCCGCACCTTGGGCTGCACCACCTGGGTGCCGACGCCGCGGCGACGGACCAGCAGCCCGCGGTCGACGAGGTACTCGATGGCCCGCCTCATCGTCGGGCGCGAGAGTCCCAGCCGCTCGGCCAGGACGATCTCGTTGTCCAGCCGGGTTCCGGCCGGGTACGCACCGGACTCGATGAGCTGTTCCAGATGCTGCGCCACCTGGAAGTAGAGCGGCACCGGGCTGGCCCGGTCGAGGACCAGCGACGGCGACACTTGGCTCACCCGGAACCTCCTCGTCGGGCCTGCGCTCGTCGCCGGCTTCACCAGGCTTATGGACCGTTCACCAGGTTCCGGAGCCTGGTGAACCGTCCACCAGGGTGGTGAACGTGATCAAACGACACGAGCAGACGTCAGTATGTTAAGACATATTCAGTGAGCGAGGAGGTCGAGTGACGGGGACGCCGTTCGAGGTGCTGACGATGGGGCGGGTGGGCGTCGACGTCTACCCTGAGCAGGTGGGCGTCGGCCTCGACAAGGTCGAGACGTTCCGCTCCTACCTCGGCGGCAGCCCGACCAACGTCGCCGTCGCCGCCGCCCGGCATGGCCGTCGCACCGCGACGATCACCCGAGTCGCGGCGGACCCGTTCGGCCGCCTGGTCCGGCGGGCATTCGCCCGTTACGGCGTCGACGACCGCTTCCTCTCGGAGGCGTCGGGTCTGCAGACGCCGGTCACCTTCTGCGAGATGTTCCCGCCCGACCGGTTCCCGATCTACTTCTACCGTGCCGGCGCGCCCGACCTCACGATCACGGCCGACGACCTCGACCTCGACGCCGTCGCGGCTGCCGAGGTCTTCTGGGTGACGGTCACCGGCCTGTCGGCCGAGCCGAGCCGGTCGGCCACGATGGCGGCCCTGCGCTCCCGCGGCGGAAGCTCAGGCCGCACGGTCCTGGACCTCGACTTCCGGCCGACGCTGTGGCCGTTACCCGAGCAGGCCGGCAGCCATGCCCGCGAGGCCATGTCCCATGCCGATGTCGTCGTCGGGAACATCGACGAGTTCGACATGGCCCTCGACGTACGCGACCCCAAGGCCGCTGCCCAGGCCGCCCTGGACGCCGGCGTACGCCTCGCCGTCGTGAAGCGCGGACCCGAGGGCGTGCTCGCACTCGACTCCGACGGTGTCGTCGAGGTTCCCCCGTTTCCCGTCGAGGTCGTCAACGGACTCGGCTCCGGAGACGCGTTCGGCGGCGCGCTCTGCCACGGCCTGCTCGCCGGCTGGCCGCTGGAGCGGACGGTCCGGTTCGCCAACGCGGCAGGGGCGATCGTCGCCACCCGAATCGCCTGCTCGGAGGCCAT
>JBOGDU010000071.1:0-5923 GCA_050743145.1 Jiangellaceae bacterium
GGGTGGAGTACGGCACGGTGACCGCGACGGCGGCGGCCCGGCCGTGCCGGCGGCCCAGTTTCGGCCCGCAGCCGTGGCCGCAGCCGCCCAGGTGCCCGGCCTCCAGCGAGGCCCAGCCCAGCGCGGCCAGGGCGTCGAACCGCAGCTGGTCGGCGGTCCTCGTCTCATCTGGCTGGGTCTTGGCTGCGTCGGCGGCGGCGTCGAGCATCACCTGGATCGCGGTGACGTCTTCGGCCGGGCCGTACAGGTTCAGCCAGGCCATCGCGTCGGTATCGGGGCGGTACTCCACGTGCCGCTGCTCACACTCGCGCTGGTGGCGCTGCTCGGCGGTCTTCGGCGCCACCGCGGCCACCGCGCGGGCGATGGCATCCCGGTGCTGGCGGGCCGAGCGCCGCCCGGCCTTGGGCAGCACCCGGGCTTCGACCAGGGCGATCAGCCCGCGGCGGACCCCGTCCAAGGTGATCGACTCGCCGGTGATGCGGTCTTGCATCCCGTCCGGCGGGTCCAGTGCCCGCACCCCGACCGCGAGCGCGGCCGCCTTCGGATA
The DNA here is from genome assembly GCA_050743145.1 of Jiangellaceae bacterium. Taxonomy (GTDB): domain Bacteria; phylum Actinomycetota; class Actinomycetes; order Jiangellales; family Jiangellaceae; genus DASRTE01. The sequence continues at coordinate 548 of JBOGDU010000071.1, forward strand.
GTCGATCTCACCTCGGCGCAACGCGGTGACGGTGTCGGGCAACTCCTCGACCAGCTGGCAGGCGACAGCCACCCGATCCGCCGCCGTGGACGGCGCCATCCCCAGCCGCGGCGCCAGCAGCTGCCCGGCCGCCCGCACCGGCGAGAACCCGTGCCGGATGCCCTCCGGGGTGTGGCACACCGGATGCCGGACCAACGCCACGACAGTCTCCACCTCGACCCCGTCCGCCCACGCCTTCAACCGCCGACACGCCGCCGCAAGCTCGACCAGGTCGTACGCGTCGGCCACGTCGTCCGGATGCACCCTGGCCAGCACCGCCGTCAATTCCGTGGGCGGCACCCGTTCGAGACCGGCCAGACTCGGCGTGGTGGCAGCCGGACGCGGCCCGCTGCCGTTGCCGCCGGCGTCGCCGGGGCCGTAGTCGTCGCTGGCTGCTGATTCGAACATACTTACGATTCTAGGTCGGGCCACCGACACTGACGCGATTGCCCGCGGGCCATCAGAGCCAGTCCACACATCCACCACGAGTGTGGGCCCAGCGGCCGCCGAACGTTCATGAATTTGATCACCTGTTGCCCAACGTCCTGGCGTCGGCTTCAGCGGCGGCCTTGAGGCGGGGGAGTGTCCGCTCGATGCCGCGGCGGTTCCGCTCCGGGAAGCGCAGCAGCCGTAGGACGTGCACCCAGCCGCGGTAGCGGCTGTAGTCGAACGTCTCGGTGACCCGGGTACCACCGCTGGACAGAGCCTCGAGCTCGTAACGCCACCGGTGCGCGCCGAAATGCCGCCACGCGATCAACCGGTCACGCTCGTATTCCACGACCCGGTTGGTGATCCGATAGGGGAGGCCGAACAGCCGCATCCGCATGGCGAACGTAGCCCCACGGGTGAGCCTGCGCGGGCCGTCGACGATGCCGCGCACACTGCCGGAGCCGTCGATTCGAGAGTGTTGGTGCGGGTCGGCGACAATGGCGAACACCGTGGCCGCTGGCGCGTCGATGATGACGGAGCCGGATACCCTCTGCGAGGCCATCCCGCGATCGTAAGGATGTCGTCGACCAGCGAAGTCGAACTGGGCGCTGGGGATCGATGCCCATGGCGCCGTCGACGATGGAGGTGGACAGTAGGCCAAAACGGAGCGGGGGTGTTGACATGGAGACGCTCGACACGTCGATCAGCCCACCGGCGCGCGTAGCCGAGCCGGACGAGGGCATCTCGATCGACGAGCTCAGGCTGGCCGCCCGTAACCACGGCATGCCGCTGGAGGCGCTGCGCTACGACGTGACGCCGGTGGGTCTGCACTACCTGCTGACGCACTACGACATCCCGTACGTCGACCCCGACACGTGGCGGCTACGTGTCGACGGCGACGTCGAGCGCCCGCTGTCGTTGGGCCTCGATGACCTTCGGTCGCGGGAGCGGGTGACCAAGCGGGTCACGCTCGAGTGCGCCGGCAACGGTCGTGCGCGGCTCACGCCGCGGCCGGTGAGTCAGCCCTGGGTGGACGAGGCGGTCGGCACGGCCGAGTGGACCGGCACGCCGCTCGCTCCTCTCCTGCGCGAAACCGGTCCGCGTCCGAGCGCGGTCGACGTCGCCTTCACCGGAGCCGACCACGGCGTCGAGCGAGGCGTCGAGCAGACCTACCAACGCGGGCTGTCGCTGACCGAGTCGTTGCGGGACGACGTGCTCCTCGTCTACGGCATGAACGGCCAGCCGCTGCCGCCGCAGCACGGATCACCCCTGCGTCTCCTGGTGCCGGGCTGGTACGGCATGGCGCAGGTGAAATGGCTCGTCGACATCCGCGTCCTCGACGCACCGTTCGTCGGCTACCAGAACAGCACAGCGTACCGCCTCAAGCAGGAACCCGACGATCCCGGCGAGCCGGTCACCCGGATCCGGCCCAAGGCGCTGGTCGAGCCGCCGGGCTTCCCCGACTTCCAGACCCGCACGCGCATCGTCGAGCACGGCACCCACCTGCTGACCGGTCGCGCATGGTCCGGATGGGGCCATGTCACGCGCGTCGAGGTCAGCGTCGACGGCGGCGCAACCTGGCATGAGGCCCAGCTCGGCCCTCGACGCGACGCATTCGAGTGGCGGTCGTGGCAGTGGAGCTGGGACGCCAGCACTCCGGGAAAGGTCGAGCTGTGCGTGCGGGCTGGAGACGCGGAGGGCAACGTCCAGCCTGTCGACCAGGCGTGGAACCGCCAGGGAACGGCCAACAACCATGTGCAGCGGGTCACCGTGGCGGTCCGGTGAGGAATCCGACGCGGGTCGCGGAGTCGTCGGGCAGGTAAGCGAGGGTCGCGCCGCAACGCCGACACGTACGGCAGGCTCACAACTGTGAGAGCCGGTCCGGTCGAGGTGTTCGCGGTGGCATTGCGCCTTGGCGTGACGTCGTTCGGCGGACCCATTGCCCACCTGGGGTACTTCCGCGCCGAATACGTGGAGCGTCGCCGCTGGCTCGACGACGCCGCGTTCGCCGAACTGGTCGCCATCGGCCAGTTCCTACCCGGGCCGGCGTCCTCGCAGGTCGGGATGGCTGTCGGCTACACGCGCGCGGGGCTGCCGGGAGCGGTGGCGGCGTGGGCCGGATTCACGTTGCCCTCGGCCATGGCCATGACCGCCTTCGCTGCTCTGGCGGCGACCGGCAGTGTGGGGGACGAGGTGTGGCTACGTGCCCTGAAGCTCGTCGCGGTCGCGGTCGTCCTCGACGCCGTCATCGGAATGGCCCGGCGGTTGGCGAGGACGCCGGCGACGGCAGCCATGGCCATCGTCACCGGTACCGTGCTGCTTCTCCTGCCCGCGTCCGGACTGGTGCAGGTTGGCTGCCTCGTCGTCGCCGGTCTCCTGGGGTTACTGGCTTTCCGCTCGCAACCGCACCCGGACACCATTCAGCTGCCGCTTCATGTCGGCAGGTGGGCCGGAGGGCTGGCGCTGACGGCCTTCGTTGCACTGCTGCTGGCGCTGCCTCTGCTCTCCGGGCTCGGGACACTCGTCGCACTGGCCGATGCCATGTACCGAGCGGGTGCTCTCGTCTTCGGTGGTGGCCACGTGGTGCTCCCCCTGATGCAGGCCGAGACTGTGCCCTCCCTGGTCAGCGAAAGCGCGTTCATCGCGGGCTACGGCGCCGCGCAGGCCCTGCCGGGCCCGCTGTTCACCTTCGCCACCTATCTCGGACAGGTCGCCGCCGGTCTGCCCGGCGCGCTGGTCGCCACGATCGCCGTGTTCCTGCCCGGATTCCTGATTCTCCTCGGCGTGCTCCCCTTCTGGCAGCAGGTGCGCTCCGACCGACGTGTCCAAGCGGCGCTGATCGGGGTGAATGCGGCCGTCGTCGGCCTGTTGGGCGCCGCGCTGATCGACCCCATAGTGACCAGCGCCGTCACCTCGGGCGTGGACGTCGTCTTTGCCGCGGCACTGTTCGTGGCACTCCGCCTCGCCAAGGCACCACCCTGGCTGGTCGTGCTGGGCGCGGTGTCGGCGAGCCCGCTTCTCAGCTTGTGACGCTGCCGGAGCGTGTGCACGCACCCGAGGGTCACGCAACTGTCTGCTCACAGCGCATACGCGCCTTCTTTACCGCCTCGCCCGCAGCGAGCCGTCTCAGGCGCCGTCGGAGAGTCGGTGTTGTGCGACGAGTTGCTGGGCCATGGCCTTGGCGCGCTTTGCGGCCCCGCTGTCACCCTCGGTGGCGGCGATGATCGAGCCCTTCATGAGGATGTGCCACGACCGCGCGAACTCCTTGGGCTCACGAAGGTCGGCCTCCTCGGCCATGCGAGCCACCACCGCGTTGATGTTCTCCAGATGCTGGATGCTCGCCTGTCCGAGCGGATGCAACGGGCCCATCTCCAGTAACACGGTGATGAACGCGGGTCCGTCGAAGTCCTCGCGACGGAACCACTCGCCGAACACGTCGAAAATCGCGAGAAGTTGCTCCTCAGGCGTCTCGCCCCGGGCTCTGGCCTCGGTCTCGACCAACTCGAACGTCCAGCGTTCCTCGCGCATGTCGAGGAACGCCAGGACGAGATGGTTCTTGGTCGGGAAGTGGTTGTACAGAGTGGCTTTTGCCACGCCGGATCGGGCGATGATCTCGTCGACGCCGACGTCGCGTACACCCCGGTGAGAGAACAGGTCGTACGCCGTTTCCAGGATGCGTTGCCGAGCGGTCAGACCCTTCGCGACGGCCATGCGTCGGAAGTCTACGCCCAGACTAGACAGACCGGTCATTCCAATTTCTGGACAGACAGGTCTTTCTATGTTAGGAACGAGCCCGGCAGAGCTCGGACCTCACAGGGGGGCCGCGATGCAGGACGATCACCTGGCAGCGCCTTCTCCACGCTTCTCGGAGACAGCCATTCTCGGCATGTGCACGCTGCGGGTGCGACAGCTCGGCGGGTGCATGATCGCCCGCCTCGCCGGCGAGATCGACGCGTCCAACGCGGTCGCGTTGGGCGGCCACCTGTCCGTTCTGGTCGAACACGGGCACATCGTCATCGACCTGTCGGACGTGGATTTCCTCGACTCGATGGCCCTCGGCGCCCTGATCACGGTTCACAAGCGGGCAGTCGAGCGCGGCACGAGCATCCGCCTGGCAGGTGCGAGCGGGATCACCCTGCGAGTTCTTAAGATCACCCGCCTGGATGTCCACCTGGATCACTACGAGCACGTAGCGGACGCGGTCGAGGCCGCCCTCGGCGCTCGTGACGGCGTGTCCGACGATCCTGGCACTGGTCGACCGGTCGAGGGCACGGCGGGATGAGGAAGCGTCGTGGCAGGACGTTGCGCGGCGCGGTCTGGGTCGTCTCGACAGTTGTCCCCCGGGGAAGTCCCAGGGTTCCTGCATCCGTCTGGTGACGGTTCGCCAAGCGCTCGGTAGCGTGCCGGTGTCCGGCATTACCCCTCCCAGCGCCGGGTGTCGCCGGCGCCATTCGGAGCCTTCCCGGCCTGGTCGAGCCGGATGATGGGAGAAGGACATGCGGGCGACGACCTCGGCATCGGCAGCGCTTACCGTGCTCGTCGTAACGGCACTGGCCGCTGCGACGGCGCCACTTGCTTTGGCCCAGCCTCCAGAGGCACCGACGATCCTCGTCGAGGACGCAGTGACTCAGCCGGTGTTCGGCTACACCGACGCCATCCGTGAACGCGTGTGGGTCGACACCGACGTCGACAGCGACCGCGACGGGATCACCGACGTCGTCCGCGTCGACCTCATCCGGCCGGCGGCCACCCAGCAAGGTCTGGACGTGCCGGTCATCATCGATGACAGCCCGTACTACACCACGCTCGGGCGCGGCAACGAGTCCGAGCTCAAGGCCGACGTCGATGGCGATGGCCTTCTCGACCGCTGGCCGTTGCTCTACGACAACTACTTCGTGCCCCGCGGCT
>JBOGDU010000072.1:0-8133 GCA_050743145.1 Jiangellaceae bacterium
TCCTCGAGGAGAAGCGCACCGGTCGACTGGTCCGCCCGTCGGCGAGGTACGCCGGCCCGGTCTCCCGCGACCCGCGCGACGTCCCGGGCTGGAATCCGGCGTGGGCCGGGGCGACCTGAGTTCATGACGGACCTTCTTCGCATCACTCTGCCGTCGGACCTGCTGCCGCGCGACGGCCGGTTCGGCTCGGGGCCGGGCAAGGTCCGCCCAGAGGCGGTCGCCGCACTGGTGGCGTCTGGCTCGACCTTCCTCGGCACCTCCCATCGGCAAGCTCCGGTCAAGGGGCTGGTCCGGCACGTCCGAGAGGGGGTCGCCGAGCTGTTCACGCTCCCGAACGGTTACGAGGTCGTGCTGGGCAACGGCGGCTCGACCGCGTTCTGGGACGCCGCTGCATTCGGACTCGTCCGCCGTCGGGCCCAGCACCTGAGCTTCGGCGAGTTCTCGGCGAAGTTCGCCGCAGTGACGCGCAGCGCGCCATGGCTCGACGAGCCCACCGTGGTCAGCGCCGATCCCGGCTCGCTCGCCCGGCCGCATGCCGAATCGGGCGTCGACGTCTACGCGTGGCCCCACAACGAGACCTCGACCGGCGTGATGGCTCCGGTCCGGCGTGTCGACGCCGCAGACACCGACGCACTCGTCGTCGTCGACGCCACCAGTGGTGCCGGCGGTCTGCCGCTCGACCCGGCCCAGGTGGACGTGTACTACTTCGCCCCTCAGAAGTGCTTCGCCGCCGACGGCGGGCTGTGGGTCGCCGCGATGTCCCCACGCGCGATCGCCCGGGTCGAGGAGATCGCGGCCGGAGACCGGTACGTTCCCGCGTCGCTCGACCTCGCCATCGCATTGACCAACTCCCGCAGGAACCAGACCTACAACACCCCGGCCGTGGCGACGCTGTTCCTGCTCGCCGAACAGCTCGACTGGCTGCGCGGCAACGGCGGTCTCGACTTCGCCGTGGCCCGCACATCCGACTCGTCGAACAGGCTCTACACGTGGGCCGAGAAGAGCCGGTACGCCACGCCGTTCGTCGCCGATCCGGCCGCCCGGTCGCTGGTCGTCGGGACCGTCGACCTCGACGCTTCGATCGACTCGGGCGCGGTGATCGCCGCACTTCGGGACAACGGCATCGTCGACGTCAGCCCGTATCGCAGCCTCGGACGCAACCAGGTGCGCGTGGGAATGTTCCCCGCGGTCGACCCCGACGACGTCGAGGCCCTGACGGCCTGCATCGACTATGTCGTCGAGCGACTCGCCCACAGCGGCTGACGTCATCCGTCGACGTGGCACACTGGGCCGCTCCACAATTGCCGCGAAACGCGGCATTATCGCCACCGTCGAGTGTGCCACGTGCATCATCTCGGCGTGCCATGTCCGACCTGGCCGCATTGACCGTGCGCTCGGCCTTGGCAAGGGTGGACCGGTGACCGGTGACGAGGTTCGGGACGGAGTGTCGCTGACCAACCTCGATCAGCCGCTGTTCGACCAGGCCGGCGCCACCAAGCGGGATCTGGTCGACTACCTGGACGCAGTCGGTGACCGCATCATCGCGGAGCTGCGCGACCGGCCGCTGTCGGTGATCCGCGTCCTTCGCGGTCAGGCGCCGTTCATGCAGAAGAACGTTCCCAAGTACACGCCGGAATGGGTGCGCACGGTGCCGCTATGGGCGGTGGCCTCGAAGCGCGAGGTGTCCTACGCGCTGTGCAACGACCGTCGCACGTTGCTGTGGTTCGCCAATCAGCGGGCGGTCGAGTACCACGCCACGCTGGTTCGCGCAGATCGCCCGGATCATCAGACCCACCTGGTGATGGATCTGGACCCGCCGGCCGGGGAGGCCTTCGACGTCGTGGTCCGTGCCGCTCAGCTGGTCCGGCAGGCCCTGGCCGATGCCGGCTTGTCCGGTGCCGTCAAGACCAGCGGTGCGAAGGGTGCGCACGTGTTCGTACCGATCGCCGCACATCCGATCGAGGATGTCGCGGCGGCCACCCGCGCGATTGCCGCGCGCGCCGAGCGCCTCGACCCCGTCCTCGCCACGACCGCGTATGTCCTGGAGGAGCGCGGAGGAAAGGTGTTCCTCGATTCGACCCGATCCGGCGGAGCGACGGTGGTCGCCGCGTACAGCCCTCGCGTTCGGCCTGGCACTCCGGTCTCCTTCCCGCTGGCCTGGGACGAGCTCGAGCGCGTCTCGCCCGGCGACTTCACCGTGCGCACGGCCGCGACGTTGCTCGGTGGGGACGATCCGTGGGCTGATCTCATGCCCGAGCCGCAGCAGCTCAGCCCCGAGTTGGTCGAGGAAGGCCACACCATCCCGGTCGCCCGCGTCCAGGCGATGCACGAGGGCAAACGCCGGGCCCGGGCTCGCCGCAGCTGACGCCTGCAACTTTGCCCGGGTTCGCCGTTCGCTCAGCGCGGGTTGATGGGTTCAGTGGCCGTAGTGGTAGCGGCAGGCGGCTACCCGGATCTCGTCCTCGGTGATCTTGTATACGAGCCGGTGCTCATCGGTGATACGGCGCGACCAATACCCCTGGAACCCATGCTTGAGTGGCTCCGGCCTCCCGATGCCGTCATTGCCGTTGCGTTCGATGTCCCTGATCAGTGCGTTGATCCGTTTGAGGATCTTGCGGTCCTGAGTCTGCCACCATAGGTAGTCGTCCCAGGCGTTCTCGTCCCAGACGAGCTTCACTCGACCAGTTCTCGGGCTGTCCCGCCACCGGACTCGAGCCGCTCGATGGCGGACAGCAATCGTCGGGCGTTCCGCGGGCTGCGCAGCAGGTATGCGGTCTCTTTCAGCGCTTGGTAGTCGTCGAGAGACACGATCACGACGGGTTCATGCCCGGCACGGGTGATGACGACTTCCTCGCGGTTGTCGACGACCGAGTCGAGGGTCTCGGCGTACTTGGCCCGCGACTCCGAATAGGACATGGTCCGCATCACATCTCCAATCGTAGGTACAGGAAATTGTACGTGCGTCGACGTGCCGATGGCAATCCCGCGCAGCTCGACTCGGCGCTACCCGCTGACCCTTCTGGGCCCGCTTGCCGTCGCGGCGTCGACCTCGTCGGACAGGCGGGCGTGGAGCGCCGGTCGGATGCCCCAATCGGCGATCAGCTCCATGTACTCGGTGACCTGCACGGGGTCCGGCGGCGCGCCCGTCCGGACGGCGCGCAGCAGCGTGTTGCGGGGCGTGTGCGCCGACTCGACGAACTCGACGACCTCGACGCGGTAGCCGAGGATCCGCAGCACGCTCGCACGGACGGCGTCGGTGAGCACGTCGGCGAACCGCTCGCGCAGGATGCCGTGGCGGGCCAGCGGGCCGTACGGCTGCGGTGGCGGCGAGCCGAGGAGCTGACGCTGGACGTCGTGGTGGCAGCACGGCGCCACGAGTACGACGGGCGCCCGCCAGCGCACCGCGCGGGCGAGAGCGTCGTCGGAGGCGGTGTCGCACGCGTGCAGGGCAAGCACGACGTGTGGCAGGTCCGATGGTTCGAAGTCCTCGATCGTGCCCTCGACGAACCGGATGCCGTCGTCCCAGCCCAGCGAGTGGGCCAGCTCCGTGTTCCGTTGCCGGGCCTGTGCCTTCACATCCACACCGACCAGGGCGACGTCGAGACCATGCCGGTCGGTGAGCCACCGGTACGCCGCGAAGGTCAGGTACGCGTTGCCGCACCCGAGGTCGACGATTCGCAGCGACCCGTCACCGACCGCGGCGCGGGCATGTTCGAGCAGGGGCTCGAGGGCCCGCAGGAACTCCTCGACCTGGCGGTACTTGTCCCGCCTGCCCGGTCTGATCCCGCCCTGGCCATCGCTGATGCCCACTGCACGCAGAAACGGGTCGGACGGGTCGAGCAGCCGGGACTTGAGGCGGTCGTGGGTGCGGTCAGCCTCTACCGGGTCCGGGCCGGCAGGTGACGTGTGCACCTGCGCGTCGCCCTTCTTGGTGACCCGCACCTGCACCGTGCCGTCGACGGTCTCGACGTGCCAGTTGCCGAACGGCTCGTCGATCAACTGTGCGACGGCGGTCTCCGCCTCGGCTCCGGCGACATTGCTGGTGAACGCCTGGCGGTCGTCAAAGGTCACCACCTGCAAGAGGCGACCCTGGCGCAGGTCGACCCAGCGCAACTCGGCCCGGCGGTGCGTCGGGCGCTCACCCGTGCGCCGCCCGGCCGCCACGGCCCGGACCAGCCGGTCCGCGTCGAGCAGGTCGGCTCGTACGCGTTCCAGCACCGGCCCCAACGGTTCAACCACCCGACCATTGTCACTCGCGCCAGCTGACGTATTTGTGACCCGTCCCGGTCACGGTGTTGGGTTGCCCCATGGACTACACCCACCTCGGGCGATCCGGGCTCCGCGTGAGCCGTCTGGTGCTCGGCACCATGAACTTCGGTCCGGTGACGCCCGAGGACGAGGCCCAGACGATCTGCGACGTTGCGCTCGACCGCGGTATCAACGTGTTCGACACCGCGAACACGTACGGGTGGGGCGAGAACAAGGGGCTCACCGAGGAGATCCTCGGCCGGTGGTTCGCCCAGGGCGGCGGGCGCCGCGAGAAGGTGGTGCTCGCGACGAAGCTCTACGGCGCCATGTCCGACTGGCCGAACGACGGCCGGCTCTCCGCGCGCAACATCAGGCACGCCTGCGAGTCGTCGCTGCAACGGCTGCAGACCGACTACCTCGATCTCTACCAGATGCACCATGTCGACCGGGGCACGCCGTGGGACGAGATCTGGCAGGCGATGGAGACCCTCGTCGGGCAGGGCAAGGTGCTCTATGTCGGGTCGAGCAACTTCGCCGGCTGGCACATCGCCCAGGCACAGGAGGCCGCCCGAGCCCGCCACTTCCAGGGCCTGGTCTGCGAGCAGGCCCTGTACAACCTCGCCCAGCGTTCCGCCGAGCTCGAGGTGCTCCCGGCGGCCCAGGCTTACGGAATCGGCATGATCCCCTGGAGTCCCCTGCACGGCGGGGCGCTCGGCGGCATCCTGGCCAAGGAGCACCGCGGTCGCTCCGCGGAGGGCCGGGCGGCCGACTACCTCGCCGTCAACCGGCACCGCTTGGAGGCCTACGAGCAGTTGTGCCGAGGGCTCGACACCGACCCCGGGACGGTCGCGCTCGCCTGGCTGCTGCACCAGGAGGGTGTCACCGCACCGATCGTCGGGCCACGCACGGTCGCCCAGCTCGAGTCTGTCCTGCCCGCCGTCTCGCTGTCGCTCGACGATCCGACGTTGGAGCGCCTGGACGAGATCTTCCCCGGCCCGGGACCCGCCCCCGAGGCCTACGCATGGTGAGGACGGGTCAGACCGCTCCCCGGAGGGCGAACGTCGACAGCGTCTCGTAGCGGGCACGCCGGTCCTCGCCGGCGCCCAGGTACGACCGGATCAGCGCGACGCCGTCGGCGGTCCATACCACACCCTCGTACTCGCGCAGCGCGGTGACGTACGGCCGCAGGTCGACCGGTCGGGACGCACGCGCCATCGTGAGGTGCGGACGATAGGAGCGGCGTTCATCGGCGCGAGCGCCGACCCGCCGACCGGCTGCGGCGGCCGAGGCGGCCAGGCGGCGTAAAGGTGCGGTGTCGCCCGTGCACCCGATCCACAGGGCGCGGCCGCCGAACCGCCCTGCGCCGGTCAACCGCAGCGACACCGCCGGGTGTCGTCGTGCCGCCCGGGCCAGCCGGCCCTCGAGGTCGTCGACACGTCGGTCCGCGACCTCGCCGTAGAACGCCAGGGTGAGGTGCCACGCGTCGGTGACCGTCCACCGCAGCACGTCGTCGCGAAGCGGCTGGACCACGGCCTCGAGATGGGCCACCACGTCCGGTGGCGGCGGCACCGCGACGAAGAGCCTCACTGGGTGGCGACCACGGTCAGGCGGACGCCCGGACCACGAGTTGGATCGGCAGGATCTCGCCTGCGGACTGCGGAGGGGCGCCACGGAGCTGGTCGATGAGCAATTCGGCCATCCGCCGGCCCATTTCTTCGGCCGGCTGGCGCACCGTCGTCAGCGGCGGGATCGCCGTGCGCGAGAGCACGGAGTCGTCGTAGCCGACCACCGCGACGTCGTCGGGCACGCTCCGGCCGGCGTCCTGGATCACCCGAAGCGCGCCGGTGGCCATCAGGTCGGAGGCCACGAACACGGCGTCGAGGTCGGGCTCGCGCTCCAACAACCGGCTCATGGCCGCGGCGCCGCCCTCGGCGGTGAAGTCTCCGTGCTCGACCAGGTCGACCCTCCGGCCCGCAGCCGTCAGCACCTCGTGCCAGCCGGTCAGCCGGTCGACGCCGGCCGGCATGTCCAGTGGCCCGGCCACCGTCGCGACGAGTCGCCCGCCGCGTTCGAGCAGATGGGTCGCCGCCGTGCGGCCGCCGCCGACGTTGTCGGCGTCGACGTAGGGCACCTCGACACTGCCGGGATCGAGCGGCCGGCCGCCGAAGACGAAGGGCAGGCCGGTCTTGGCCAGCTCGGTCGGGAGCTGATCTTCGCCGTGGTGGCTGATGACCAGCGCACCGTCGACGTGGCCCGCCCGCAGATAGCGCAGCTGGCCTGCGGTGTCGCCGACCTGCTGGGCCACGAGCAGGACGAGTTGGAGGTCGGTGCCGGCCAGCGCGGTCGTGATGCCCTGCAGGGCACCGGTGAGAACGGGGTCGGCCACGAACCTGTTGCCCGTTTCGGGGACCACGAGCGCCACCGAGTCGGTACGCCGCGTGACCAGTGAGCGCGCGGCCCGGTTGGGGATGTAACCCAGGTCGGAGATGGCCCGGTCGATCGCGGCCCGGGCATGGGCACTGACCCGTTCGCCGCCGTTGATCGCGCGCGACACCGTCGCCCGGGAGACCCCCGCCGTGCGGGCGACCTCCTCGAGCGTGGGCATCCGCCGGCCGACCGGCGTCGCGTCCATGACCGTCCTCCCCGCGGTCCAGCGTACGGTCCGCTCACGGGACCGTGTTGGCCGAGATCACCGACGAGTACCACCGGGCGCTGGACTTGGGGATCCGCTGCTGGGTCTCGTAGTCGACGTACACGATCCCGAACCGGGATGCGTAGCCCCACGCCCACTCGAAGTTGTCGAGCAGTGACCAGGCGAAGTAGCCCCTCACGTCGGCGCCGGCCTCGATCGCGTCGTGCACGGCGGACACATGGGCAGCGACGTAGGCGAGTCGGTCCGGGTCGTGCACGGCGCCGTCATGTACCTCGTCGGGATATGCAGCACCGTTCTCGGTGACGTACAGGGCCAGCCCCGGCACGTCGGCGGACAGCCACGTCAGCGTCCGAGTGAGCCCCTCCGGGTAGACCTCCCAGTCCATCCCGGTGACCGGTCGTCCCCGCGAGTGGAAGCTGACGTCTTCGGCGCCGATCCACGGCGACCCAGGTGACGTCGGGCGCGGCAGGCCGGCCGAGGTCAGCGGTGGCGGTGGCGTGGCCGCCGGATCGGGGTGGCCGGACACCAGGGTTCCGACGTAGTAGTTGACGCCGAGCAGGTCGATGGGCGCGGAAATCAGCTCGAGGTCGCCTTCACGGACATGGTCGCCCAGACCGAACGGCTCCAGGTCCGCGGCGACGTCGGCCGGGTATGTACCCCGGACGATCGGCTCGAGGAACAGCCGGTTCTGCAACCCGTCGATGCGCCGCACCGCCTCGACGTCGACGGGATCGGCCGGGTCGACTGCGTCGACCGGCGAGAGATTCAGGGTGATTCCCAGCGCGCCGTTCGGATCGCGGGCCCGGATGGCCGCGCCGGCCAGACCATGGGCGAGCAGGAGGTGATGGGTGGCCGCCACCGCCGCCCGCGGCTCGATCCGGCCCGGCGCGTGCTCACCGGAGGCGTAGCCGAGCAGTGCCGAGCACCATGGCTCGTTCAGGGTCGTCCAGTACAGCACCCGGTCGCCGAGGGCTTCGTGGACGGTGTCGGCGTACTCGGCGAACCGGTGCGCGGTGTCCCGGGCCGTCCAGCCGCCGCGATCCTCGAGAGCCTGCGGCAGGTCCCAGTGGTACAGCGTCACCCACGGTGTGACGCCATGCGCGAGAAGCTCGTCGACCAGCCGCCGGTAGAAGTCGAGCCCACGCTGTTCGACCGCTCCGCCGTCCGGCCGGACCCGCGGCCAGGCGACCGAGAAGCGGTAGGTCGTGAGCCCGAGCTCCGCCATGAGGGCG
>JBOGDU010000073.1:0-9470 GCA_050743145.1 Jiangellaceae bacterium
GCTAGTCTGCGAGGAGCGACCGTCGTCACGACCAAGGGAGCATCTCATGGCCTCTCGTCTGAACCCGTACATCAGCTTCTCCGACAACGCGCGGCAAGCCATGGAGTTCTACCAGGGTGTCTTCGGCGGCACCTTGACGCTGAACACCTTCGGTGAGTACGGCGCTCAGGACACCCCGGAAGCTGACAAGATCATGCACGGCCTGCTCGAGACCGACAGCGGACTCACGCTCATGGGCGCCGACACGCCGCCCGGGATGGAGCACAACCCCGGGACCAACATCACGGTGAGTCTGAGCGGGGACGACGCCGACGAGCTGCGCGGCTACTGGGAGAAGCTGTCCGGCGGCGGCAACGTGCTGGTCCCACTCGAGAAGCAGATGTGGGGCGACGAGTTCGGTCAGTGTGTGGACCAGTTCGGCATCGGCTGGATGGTCAACATAGCACAGCCGCAGGCCTGATCCGACAACCGCTGAGATCCTGGAAAACCTGGCTCCCAGCCCACGCGACGACACCTGACCCAGATCGAGGTGCGGCATCCGGACTACATGGGCCTCGCCTCGAACTCTCCTGCTTGAAGGAAGTCCTGGGTAGGGCGGAGCCGGAACTCGAAGTCGAGCACGGTGATCTGCCGTATTCGATCGATCCGGAAGAACCGCACGTCGTCGCGGACTCGGTCCCAGGCCAGCGCGTACCAGACGGGGACGTTGTAGTAGAGGAACTGGGTCTCGACCTCCCGTTGGGTGACCGCCCGGCCACGGTCCACGTAGCGAATCGAGGCGAGACGCTGGTACTGAAATGCGTCCAGGAGCGCCCTGGTCACCGTGGACGTGGCCGGCTGGTAGGTTCCGAGGACCCCGATCGATGCGGGCTGGCCCACCAGGACGCGGCTGCGTAGGGCCCGGATGCGGCGTGCTTGTGCGGGGGCGAACGCGTTGCTGACCTTGCGGGTGATCGATCTCAGGTCGTCCAGAAGCAGGGGGGATCCGATCTTCTCGGCGATGGAGAGGCTCAGGAGCAGTCCGAGCGACTCGGCCTCGTTGAGGTGAACGCGCCCCAGTGACCAGCCGCGCTCCAGCCGGATCCCGCCTCCCCGGCCGCGGTCGCCCTCGATTGGCATGCCTGAGTCGCGCAGCGTGGCCAGGTCGCGTTGCACCGTCCGGACGCTGACCTCGAGCTCGGAGGCGAGCTCGACGGCCGTGGTGGTGTCACGGTCGGCCAGGAGCGCCTTGAGAGCGTCGAGTCGCTGCACCCGGCCCATCTCGCTCACGGCGACAAATATGACAGTGACTGTCAGGTTTGCCAATACGGTCTCGGTGTACACATACGAAAGGAGCAACATGCGCATCGCACTGGCGCCGTTCCGGCTCAAGGAGGGCATCACCGAAGACCACCTCGTGGCCACGTCGGACCACTTCGAGCAGAACTTCGTGCGGCACCAGACCGGGATCCTCCGGCGCATCCTGGTCCGCGACGGCGTTGGCGGGTTCGTCGACGTCGTGTTCTTCGAGGACGAGGCCGCGATCGAGCGAGTACTCGAAGCTGAGCAGAAGAGCGAGGTCTGCGCGGCGTTCTTCTCGATCATGGACGGCGACGACGCACACAGCGTCTACGAAGTGATCAAGAGCTACGGGTGATGACGTCCGCGCTGTACTCCTGGCGTCGCTCCGGGACCGTGCGACCCGACCCTGTCCGACGGGTCGTCGAGCACCTGGATGTCGAGCAGGAGCGCTGACCTGCAACGAGATCCGCCACCTGTTTGTGTCCCTGCTCCGCCACACGCGACATCACACCGACCACCTACTGCACCGGCCCGATGGCGGCGACGACACCAAGCCCCCGCTCGCGACTGCCACTACCGCTGACGAGAAGCGACGCTGCTCCCGCGCGTGAGCGAGCCCTCCAAACACCTGTAGAGACAATCCCGCCACGTTCCCTACATGTACTGGATGACCTGGTACAAGCCCGCCCGCTTGACTTGTTCGTGCAGGCCTTTCTGGCTCACCGGTGCAGCGGGCCCGCGCCAGCTGGTCAAGAAAATGGGAGGTTCGTTGACCATGTCCACGATCACGCCAGCCGTGCCGGGGGGATTTCGGCGAGTCCTTGTCCTGGCCACGCTTATCGCGCTGATCGCTACGGCTGTCGTTTCGGCAACGACACCGCAGAAGGCGCAGGGCTTTCCGTCCGAGGCGTTCTGCAGCAACAACCAGGACCCCGCCGGCGACGCGTCCTACGAAGGGTTCCTCAGTGCGGAGGAGGTGGGCAGCACACTGCGACAGATCGAACGGTCCAGCAATGGCGAGGTCGAGGTTGAGGTCGCCGGCCATTCGAACCAGGGCCGTGAGATCTGGTCGACCCGGGTCGGTCACGGCGACACGGTGGTGCTCGTCGAGAGCCAGATCCACGGCAACGAGAAGCACGGGACGCGTGCGCTGCTGAACATGGTCCGGACACTGGGTAACAACTCGGCGCGCTCGAAGCAGGTCCGCGATGAGATCACGTTCGTCGCCATCCCCAACCTGAACATGGACGGCGGGGAGGTCCCACGCCGCCAGAACGTCATGCCGTGGTCCGACGTCATGGCGATGCACCCGCAGCTGCCGAATCAGCCGCGGGCGTGGTACTACAGCAACGGCGCAGGCGGATTCGATGTCAACCGCGACTTCAACCCGGATCTTGCCTACGAGCCCGTTGCAGGCGACCTGCCGGGCACCAGCTCCGGAGTCGGGTTCTATCTCACACCGGAAGCGCGGACGGTGCGCGATGTGTACCGCAGCCTGGAGGACGAGTTCGGCCGTGTCGACTTCTTCGTCGACCTACACGGCCAGGCGACGTGCTACGGCCACGGGCTGTCGAACGAGGTCGTGATCGACGGACCGTCCTCGGCGGCCGGCGCCTACCAGGCCACCCACGCCACGTTCGGACCGGCCGTCACCACGGAGGGATTCTCCGGGGACGTCGTCGGGGTGAACGACGGCAGTGCCCAGCCGACCCGAGGGTGCGGGCCACTTGTCGACTTCCCCGACGGTGCCATCGCTTTGGTCGACCGTGGTACCTGCACATTCGTCCAGAAGGTGACCAACGCGCAGGCGGCGGGGGCGGTCGCGGTGATCATCGCGAACGACACCGCCGCGGCCCCCACGCCCCTGTCCGGTACCGGACCCGACATCACGATCCCGTCGGTGATGATCTCGCAGTTCGACGGCAACCGGATCAAGGCCGGGCTGCCCGCCAGGGGCACGGTGCTCGACAACCCGGAGAGCGGCTTCTACTCGCCGCTGTCGATCTCGGGACGGTTCATCACCGACCCTACCGCTCACGGCGACTGGCCGAACTTCGACGACGACGCCTCGCGCCGCCTCAACGTCGCCGTCTACGACGCCCTGCAGGGCAACGGCAACTCGCCGTTCGGCAGGGTTACCGCGTATCCGCAGCCGCCGAGCACCGACATCCCGGGTACCGCGCTCGGCTCGTTCGCTTTGCGCGGCAGCGCGGTCATCCTGTTCGAAACAAGCAGCCAGACCCAGGCGCTGGGGCCCAAGCGCGCGGGCATGCTCACCAGGCAGGTCGAGATCGGCCTCACGGGCATGATCGACACCATCACCGACGGCACTTTCGGCGACATCGACCCCGACCGGTACTACAACATTCCGCTCAGGGTGAACTCACCCGTCCAGTAGTCGCCCCTCCGATGCGGGGGCCCACGCCCGGTACGAGGGCCCCCGCGCCGGAGACCCCAGCGCCGACGCCCGGGCTGGTCCGGCTGGGCACCGATCCGGTACTCGGCCTGGCAGGCGACGGTGACGTGGACCGAGCCCGCTTCCGGCAGGTGCTCTTCTCCGAGATCGTCCCCTCGCCCGAATACGCACAGTGCTGCACTCGGGACGTCGTGGTGGAGGTTCTGGCCGTCACCAGTCCCGGTTCACTCCGGTCGGCCCGGCGAAGCTGGATGCTGGCGAACGTGCCGTCGGCGTAGCGGAGGCGTGCGCCACTGCACTCCCCGGACCCTATGGCCTCATCGGCGGCCACCGCCGGGGGGTGGTGATGCCCGGTCACCGTGCGGGATAGCCCCTGTCCTGGTTCTCAGCGGTGGTGGCGAGCTCGAGCAGCCGGGCCACGATCCGGGTGCGCGTCCAGGACAGTCTGGACGTGACGTGTGCGGGCGTGACCTGGGTGCGGGCCACGGTCTCGTGCCGCGGCTGCCACGGCCCGAGCTCGACGCGAGCCCAGAACCGGGCCTGGTAGTGGCTGGTCGGTCCTTCGAGTGCGCGCGGGTCCCACACGTGCTGGCAGGCCAGGTATCGGGCTCGGACCACCCTGGCGCACGCCTCCTCGGCTACTTCCCGTATCAGCGTGTCCAGCGGGGTCTCGCCGGGCTCCACCTGTCCGCCGGGCAGCGTCCAGAACCCGTCGTCCAGCTGAACCAGCACGACCAGCCCGCCGGGGTCGAAGCACAGCCCGTAGGCCTGGCTCACCGACCCGTCCGGCGGCCACCAGCCCGGCGCCATCAGGGTGAACCACGCCGGCCGGTCGACCTCCTCGACCGGCTCCGTCTGCACCACCGGGTCGACCGGCCCGCCCGGATCGGCCCGCGCCCCCTCGTTCCCGTCACTCACGCGATGATTCTCCTGGCAGCTGCACGGGCAACGGTGCGGACGCCTACAGGCGCTGGCCACAGCCCGTGCCACGAAAGCGTCCATGAGGCCGCAGGCGCTGACAGAGTCGGAAGGACGCGGGGCCGACAAAAAAAGGCCCGGGTCCTCCTTGCGGAGGCCCGGGGGATATGTAATGAGGGTAACCACTGCGCGGGCGGACGTGTCAAGTGCCGCGCCCCGTTGCCCAACCGTTACATACCCAATCACCAGGTGCTAGGGCGACTACAGCTGCCGCATGGGTTCGGAAGCTGATGCGCCTGCAGATCGGCGCTCGTAAGACGGCGCCACCAGTGCCGACCGGCACCTGCTTGACGATCACCTTGGAGGGCCCGCGGGGTTGATTTGTTGGTTGGGTTGACCGTCCCGATCGGTACCTGCTTCCGGGCCTGCAAGACGGGAAATGCAAGGTCACTGTCGTTGGAGATGACGATCGCTGCGTCAACGGCTCTGCCCAGCACATCGATCAGTAGGTGACTGGCGACGTTAACGTCGGATCCCTTCTCCTCCCATGCGCTAACCGATACCAGCAACTCGGGTTTCCCAGGCCGGTCGACGATCTCTGTGGCGGGTAGCCAGGAGGGGATGTTGCCCACGCCCGGCGAAGCAGTCCGCCTTGACGCATCCTTGCGGTCAACGAGGACGCCGGTCTTCTGACGTCGAACGTAGGAGCCCTGCTGGACGGTCATGGTGTGCCCGTACTGATAAAGCAGGGCCTCGATGTAGTTCTCCTGGTCAGCCGAGGTCGGACCGTGACGTCCCCGGGGAGCAGTGCAGTAGGCGAAGCGTGCGAGGCTCGCATTCGGCCAGAGCATGGGATTGACCAGACTGAGCGCCAGCGCTGGTAGGTCCAACCATCGCCAACCAGGCACGTGCTTGCCGCCGCAGAGCTCGGCCCCTCCGTAGTACACGTTGAACGCGTCAACGTAGACGCCCACTCGTAGCCCGGTGCTCCCAACCCCACTCATTGCGACGAACCTAATCCTCGGCCAAGTCATCGGGGGTTGGTCGTTGCCCGTTCGGGTGAACCCTTGTCTTGGGAACCCACTGGCCGACGCCGAGGCTCTCCACCCGGCCCCTTCGCTTCAGGTAATCCAGGGCCGCAGCGACGTAGTTCGGCTTGTCGTTTCGACGGCCCTTTGCCACCAGGAGCCGCGACAGCTCTGCTGGCCCGATGGGCCGATCCTCCTTAGTGAGCATCGCTTCGACTGCGTCGGCCCTCGTCATGCCCAGCCACGTTGCCTGCTCTGACTCACCGACCATGGGCGGCGGCGAGTCGCCGCGGTGCCTCGCCACAGCAAGCGTCAGCCCGCGATGCTCGACCTCAAGCGACTCGACCTCTTCGGCAGCCAGCCGCAGCGCTTCGCGAGCTGCCGCCAGCATCTCCTCGGTCCTACGCAGTGCCGCCTGAAGTTCCACGGCCCCACCATAACATGGACCGCAGGGGGTGTGTGTGGGCCCCAACACCAGACTGGATACACGGTTGTTATTTGTCCGATGACAGCTCGGCCCTTGTGCAGCCAGCGGCCTTATGTGCAGGAGGTTGGTTGTGCAAGGCCACCGGCACCGAGGTCTGGTCAGGCCAGCGGAACGTGCGTCGCGGTCGTGTGCAGCCGCAGCAGCCGGAACTGGGCCGGGTCGGACACGTCCGCACCGACACGCCAGAATCCGAACCAGCCGGCTTGCCCGCTGGGCCTGTTGTTGCCGATGGACCGGATGATCGGGTCGTAGATGACGGACATGCCGATCCGGTCTACGATGTAGAACTCGTTGAAGTTGCCGAGCAGCGCCATCGACGCGGACGTGGTCACCGCCCCGGTCATCGTGCTGTTCTCGTAGCGCGGCTCGCCCAGCAGCTGGTTGGGCACCGTGCCGCCGAGGTTGTCCCAGAACGACCCCGACCCGGCCGTGGGTGCCATCATTGCGTCGTTGCGAGACGCCACCGGATCACTCCCGCGGCGCCACTGACGCGACACCGTCGAGCTGCTCGTGCCAGTCGAGTAGGTCCTGCCAGTCAAACCTGGAACCCGACGGCGGCCGTTCGCAGTCGTCTGGTGCTGGCTCGTTGAGGGCGAACGGTCGCGCACCGACAAGCATCAGAACAGCAAGCCCTAGGTCGGTCGTCCGGTGTGGACGGGGATGGCGTCTTCGGCGCGATGTGGGGTCGCGACCGCGGGACGGCTGCTGCGTTGCTCATGCACGGCAAGCAGGACGACCGACAGCACGACGATCAGCCCGCCCAGCCACTGGCTGCCGTCCAGGCGAGCGTCGAGGAGCGTGACTCCGACGATGGCTGCCGTCACCGGGAACGCCAGCTCGGCGAGTGTGGCACGCGACGCAGGCGTCGAACGCAGCGCGAAGTAGTACAACAACAGGGCCGCGAGCCCGGGCACCAGCGCGAGCAGGATCAGCCGGGGCACCAGCGCGGCGTCGATCGTGACCGACGATCCCGACAGGCCGGCGATGACGGTCATGGCCAGCAGGCCGACGGTGAAGCGCAGCGTCGTCACGTGCACGAACGACAGTTCGGCGCTGACCAGACGGCCGAGCACGGTCCCGGCGGCCCACAGGGCGGCCGCGCCCACGGCCAGTGCCGCCGCCTGCAGGCCGGTCACGCTGACCCGGAACGGATCGGGGAACGCCAGCAGCCACGCTCCGGCCACTGCCGGCACCGCGAAGAAGGCGAACCGCGGCGTGAGCCGCTCCCCGATCAACACGACCGCGAGCAGCATGGCGATCACCGGCTGGAGCTTCTGCAGCACCTGCGGAGTCACCGGATCCCCGAGCGCGAACGCCCGCGTGAACATGGTCGTGGCCAACGCCGACGACCCCGCACCGATCACCAAGATGCCGGCCCTCGTCCGCGCCGACGCCGCCCACACCGCACGCACAGCGGGCACCAGCCACGGCGAGACCAGCACGACCAGAATCAGATGCTCGAACAACACGATCGTCGTCGCCGGCAACTCCCTCGCCAACGGCTCCCGCAGCAGCGACGACCACCCCCACAGCGAGGCCGCCACCGCGACCAGCCACGTCCGGTCCCGAGCCGGCCGGCCTGAACCCGCCACCATCACCTCGGCTCCGTTCGACGATCCCCGCGGGCGCATAGACCACACAGTGGGCCGACCCTAGCGCGGCCGCGACCACGCACCGACAAGCCGTGGTGCTTAAGGGGGGTCGACGGCGCGAGCAAACGCCGCCACCCCTGTAGAGCGGCCAGGGGCCACGGGGGGAGCCCCCGACCGCGAAGAAAGACGCTACTTCACCTTCGTTTGCTCCGGAAAGCACTCTCTCGACCTGATGCGGTAGGCCGTCTGGCTGACATCGTCCATCCCCGGGTGCCGGGGTCCCGCTAGGTTTGTTCTACTGCGACGCTGTTGCCGCGAGTCGCGGTGCGCCACAGCAACATGCGCTCCCTACTGGAGACACTCGGGACGGAACAGTTGACCGCACCGTGGCAGGCGTACTCGTCCAGACTGGTCGGCCGAGGCGGTGAGTTCGACCGCCTCCGCCGGCTGCTGGAGGGCATGGAGAGGACTACCACGGGGCAGATGGTGCTCGTCCACGGCGAGGCCGGGGTGGGCAAGTCGCGGCTGGTTCGGGAGGCCACCGCGGTGGCCCGGCGAGCCGGCGTCAGCGTGTTCTCCGGCCGTGCGGTACCGTCCGGCGAGGCGTACCGCCCACTCGCCGAGGCGCTCAGCGCCGCGTTGCGAGGCCGTCCGTTGCCTCGGGAGAACGGCCTACGGCCGTACCTGCCGGCGCTGTCCGCGCTGCTCCCCGACGCCGGCATCGAGAGCCGGTCCGACCCGCGCGGCGGCGTCATCCTGGGCGAGGCAATCCTGCGGCTGGTGACCGCGCTGGCGGGCCCGCGCGGCGCCATGCTGGTGCTGGAAGACCTGCACTGGGCTGACCCGGACACCCTCGACGTGCTGAGCTACCTGGCCGATGCCGCGAGCACCTCGCCGGTGGTGCTGGTGGCGACCGCCCGCGACGAGCTGGACCCGCCGCAGCGGCTGCTCGACCTTGCGCTGGCCTGCCAGGCCGACGTCATCCCGCTGGACCGGCTCGGCCCGCGAGACGTCCGCGGAGTGGTGGAGTCGTGCCTGTCGGCGGCCCCGCCGGACGAGCTGGTGGGGTTTGTCATCGAGCATGCCGACGGGTTGCCATTCCTGATCGAGGAGCTGCTCACCGGGCTGGCCGCGGTTGGCGCGCTGGCCCCGGACGGGACCCTGACCGGCCCACTGACCACGAACGTGCCGCGCACGTTTGCGGCCACCGTGCGACGTCGGCTGGCCGGCCTGGACCCGAGTGCGCGCTCAGTGGTGGAGACCGCCGCGGTGCTCGGCCGCCGGTTCGACTGGCGGCTGATCCCGGAGATCACCGGGCTGGCCGAGCAGGTGGTGCTGGCCGGCCTGCGGTCCGCGGTGGCCACCGGCCTCGTCGTGGCGCACGCAACCGACACCGACACCTTCCGGTTCCGGCACGCGCTGACCTGCGACGCGGTGCGCACCGACCTGCTGCCGCCGGAGCATCGGGCGCTGGCCCGGGCCGCCGCCGCAGTCGTCGAGCGGCGTGAGCCGGAGGCTTGCGACCTGGCCGCCGGGCTGTGGATGGCGGCAGGGGAGGACGCCCGGGCCGCCGAGCTGTACCTGTATGCCGGCTGCCAGGCCCGCCGTCGCGGCGCGCTGCACACCGCGGACGCCCAGCTGACCCGCGCCGCGACGCTGGCCGTGGACAAGCCGGCGCTGCGCCGGGAGGCGGAGGTGGTGCTGGTCGAGGTGCTGGCCGATGCCGGCGACACCGACCGGGCGCTGGC
>JBOGDU010000074.1:0-11150 GCA_050743145.1 Jiangellaceae bacterium
CGGCAAAGGCGCCGCCCACGACGAACAGGACGTTCGTCGTGTCGATCTGGATGAACTCCTGGTGCGGGTGCTTGCGCCCGCCCTGCGGGGGCACGCTGGCGGTGGTGCCCTCGAGGATCTTCAGCAGTGCCTGCTGCACGCCTTCGCCGGAGACGTCCCTGGTGATCGACGGGTTCTCGCTCTTGCGGGCGATCTTGTCGACCTCGTCGATGTAGATGATGCCGGTCTCGGCCTTCTTGACGTCGTAGTCGGCGGCCTGGATGAGCTTCAGCAGGATGTTCTCGACGTCTTCGCCGACATATCCGGCCTCGGTGAGTGCGGTGGCGTCGGCGATGGCGAAGGGCACATTGAGCAGGCGGGCCAGGGTCTGGGCGAGGTAGGTCTTGCCGCACCCGGTGGGGCCGATGAGCAGGATGTTGGACTTGGCGAGTTCGACGGCCTCTTCCTTGGCCGCCCGCGGCCCGCCGGCCTGGCGGGCCTGGACTCGCTTGTAGTGGTTGTAGACCGCCACCGACAGCGCCTTCTTGGCGACCTCCTGGCCGATGACGTACTGCTCGAGGAACTCGTAGATCTCACGCGGCTTCGGCAACTCGGCGAGCGAGGCCTCGGGGCTCTCGTTGAGCTCTTCCTCGATGATCTCGTTGCAGAGATCGATGCACTCGTCGCAGATGTACACGCCGGGCCCGGCTATGAGCTTCTTGACCTGCTTCTGGCTCTTGCCGCAGAACGAGCACTTGAGCAGGTCACCGCCGTCGCCGATGCGTGCCACGCGGATCGTCCTTCCGGGAGCGGTGCCCATGGGCCGTGTGACTCGACGTTACCCCTTCGGGCCGACGAGCGGGCAACGGCGCGCGACGGCGTGCCGGAAGCTCCCGGGCGCGCCGTCGCCCGTCAGGCGACGGCGCTGGCCTTGCGCGAGGTGGTGAACGCGTCGACCAGGCCGTAGTCGATGGCCTCCTGCGTGGTCAGGATCTTGTCGCGCTCGATGTCCTTGCGGACCACGTCCACGTCCTTGCCGGTGTGCCGGGCGAGGATCTCCTCGAGCAGGGCACGCATCCGTTCGATCTCCTTGGCCTGGATCTCGATGTCGCTGGCCTGCCCGTAGATCGCCTCGGACGTGGCCGGCTGGTGGATGAGGACACGCGCATTGGGGACGGCGAGCCGCTTGCCCGGTGCTCCGGCGGCCAACAGGATCGCTGCCGCCGAGGCGGCCTGGCCCATGCAGACCGTGCGAACGTCGGGCTTGATGAACTGCATGGTGTCGTAGATCGTCGTCATCGCCGTGAACGAGCCGCCCGGTGAGTTGATGTAGATCTCGATGTCGCGGTCGGGGTCCATCGACTCCAGGCAGATGAGCTGCGCCATGACGGCGTTGGCGACGTCGTCGGAGATCGGCGTCCCGAGGAAGATGATGCGCTCCTCGAACAGCTTCGCGTACGGGTCGATCCGCCGGAAGCCGTAGGAGGTGCGCTCCTCCCATTGCGGGATGTAGTAGTTCATCTCTGGCTGCATCATGGCGGGGGTCTCCTGGGCTGTCACGGCGCTGATTGCGGGTAGCGGTCCGGTGGTCATGTCGTGCCCCCACCCCCCGAGACTTCGGCGGCCTCCTGCACCACGTGGTCGATGAAGCCGTACTCCAGCGCCTCCTCGGCGGTGAAGTACCGGTCGCGATCGGAGTCTTCCTCGATCTCCTCGACCGTCCTGCCCGTGTGTTTCGCGATCAGCCGAGCCATCTCCCGCTTCGTGCGGACCATCGCCTCGGCGTGGATCCGGATGTCGGTGGCCGTTCCCCCGACTCCGCCGTGCGGCTGGTGCATGAGGATCTTGGCGTGCGGCAGCGCGTACCTCTTCCCGCGGGCACCGGCAGTGAGCAGGAACTGACCCATCGACGCAGCGAAGCCCATCGCGACCGTCACGACGTCCGGCTTGACGAACTGCATGGTGTCGTAGATCGCCATGCCGGCGGAGACCGATCCGCCGGGTGAGTTGATGTAGAGGTTGATGTCCTTGTCCTGGTCCTCGGCGGCCAGCAACAGCAGCTGCGCGCAGATCGCGTTGGCGTTCTCGTCGCGGACCTCGGAGCCGAGGAAGATGATCCGCTCGCGCAACAGCCGGTTGTAGATGTGGTCGTCCGGGCCGCCCATGGTCGGGGCAGGCCCTTGCTGCATCGTGGCGGGCAGGACGAGACCGGATGTCTCGGGCCGTGGGCTCACCGTGTCTCCTCGGTCTGGTCCAGCGACGGCTGGGCCGTCGGGGTTCGTCAGTGGGTGTGTCATCGACCCTAACCAACGCCGAAGGCCTGGCCATCCGGGATCGGCCCCTGTTCGCTCACGGCGTGCTGACTGTGATCATTGCCGCTTCAGTGCTGCTGTAGCGACACCAGACCGGCAACCATCACCTTTCGTCGACGCCATCGGACTCGTCGAGCTCGGCGAACTCGATGCCGCTCGGGAGCACCTCGTCGGATCCCGGCGCGGCGAGGGTCCCGTCCTCCTGGAGCCGGTCGAGCTCGACCGGCCGGCCCGACGCATCGACCACCTCGGCCTTCTCGACCACCAGCGCGAGCGCCTTGCCGCGCAAGACGTCGGCCATCAGCGCCGGCAGGTTGCCGCTCTGGACATACTGCTGGGCGAGCTGGTTCGGGTCGACGCCCGATTGCGCCGCCCGCTGGATGATGTACGAGGTCAGCTCCTCCTGCGAGACCTGCAACTCCTCGGCCTTGACCAGTTCGTCGAGCACGAACTGCGAGGTCAGCGTGCGCCGTAGGTCTCGTTCGAACTCGGCGCGGTGGTCGTCGTCGCCGTGCCCGTCGGTGAAGTGCTCCTCGATCTGCGCTGCGATGACTCCTTCGGGAAGCGGGATCTCCCCCGTGTCCTCGAGGAGCTTGTCGAGTGTCTTGTCGCGGGCTCCGAGCGCCTGCTCGAGGCGTCGTCTCTGCTCCGCGCGTCCGCGCAGATCGGCGCGGAGTTCATCGAGCGTGTCGAACTCGCTGGCCATCTGGGCGAAGTCGTCGTCGAGGTCGGGGAGCTCCTGTTCCTTCACCGCGCTGACGGTGACCGTGCAGTCGACCTCGTCGCCGGCATTCGTGCCGAGAAGCGTCGTGCGGAAGGTGGCGGACTCGCCCGCGGACAGCCCGGTGACGGCGTCGTCGATACCGTCCACGAGTTGGCCGCTGCCGATCTGGTAGGACACGCCGGTCGCCTGACCACCCTCGACCGGCTCGCCGTCCTTGGTCGCGGCGAGGTCGACCATGACGAAGTCGCCGTCGGCGGCCGCACGGTCGACGCCGACCAGCGTGCCGAACCGCGACCTCAGCGCCGTCATCTCGGCGTCGACGGCGTCGTCGTCGACCTCGACGTCGTCGACCTCGACGTGCAAGCTCTCCCACGGGGGCAGGGTGACCGTGGGCCGGACGTCGATCTCGATGGTGAACTTGAGATCCTGGCCGTCGGCGAAGTCGGTGACGTCGACCTCGGGCTGGCCCAGCGGCTTGAGCTCGTTCTCCTCGACGACCTGGCCGTAGAGTCTCGGGAGCGCTTCGTTCACGGCCTCGTCGAGCACCACCGGGCGGCCGACCCGCTGGTCGATGACCAGCGGCGGGACCTTTCCCTTGCGGAAGCCGGGAACGGTGACCTGGGCGGCGATTCTCTTGTACGCGGAGGCAATGCTGGGCTCGAGCTCTGCGAACGGGACCTCGACCGCGAGCCGGACCCGCGTCGGGTTGAGGGTCTCGACGACGCTCTTCACTAGGACGTTCTCCTGGACGTATGGGTGGGCACACGCCTCACGCGGCGCACGCGAATGGCCGACAGGTATCGGCGCAAGCGTCCATGCTACCGGTCCCGGGCCTGGCCATCCGCCAACCGTGCCGTCGGGGTACCCGGACTTGAACCGGGGGCCTTCCGCTCCCAAAGCGGACGCGCTACCAAACTGCGCCATACCCCGCCACATCCCCGCTCCCGCACCCGGACGCGCGGAGGTTCATGCGGGCTCCAGGTTACGCCCAGTCGTCGACTTCGGCCGACTGCCGGCCATGGGGAACGGGAACGTCGGGCACGAGCGGCTACCATTCCTCACGAAACCGGACGCCGCTGTCCCGAGGGTTCCGTCCGGTTGCGCGGGTGTAGCTCAATGGCAGAGCTCCAGCCTTCCAAGCTGGTCATGCGGGTTCGATTCCCGTCACCCGCTCTGCTGGGTCAGCCCACCCGGTCGAGGAGCTCCCGCGAACGCTGCACCACCAGCGCCGCCGCGTCCGCATCGTACGACGGCAGCGAGCTGTCGCCGAACAGGTGCCGGTCGCCCGAGTAGACGAACAGCTCGCCCAACTCGGACCCGACCGTCTCGACCAGCTCGCGGGCGGCGTCGATGTCGCCCTCCAGCGCGAAGAAAGGGTCCTTGTCCATGCCGTGGATCTGCACCGGAACCCCGTCGGGCCACGGCCCGAAGGCCCACTCGCCGGTGATCGGGATGCAGGACTCGTAGAGCAGTGCGCCGCGCGCGCCGGGCCGGATCTGGGCGAACCGCTGTGCCGTGCCGGCACCCCAGGAGAAGCCCGCATACACCAGGCCCTCCGGCAGGTCGGCCACGACCCGGTCGGCACGCTGGTCGAGAACATCTCCGATGCGTCGAGTGAGCGCGACGCCGTCGTCGATTGTCGCCGGCAGCTCTCCGTCGAACAGGTCCGGCGTGTGCACCGTGTGTCCGCCGGAGCGCAGCTCCTCGGCGAACGCGCGCACCCCGTCGGTGAGTCCCTGCACGTGGTGGAACAGCACGACTTCGGCCATCTCTACACTCCTGTCATCGGACGACGGTGATCGAATGATCCATAAGTTTAGAATGGACCAGATATGCCGGTCAATGGGCAGATCCCAGACTACGACCTCGACGAGATGGTCGTGGTCACCGCACCCGAGCAACTGCGCGCGCTGGCCGACCCCCTGCGCACCACACTGCTGGAGTTGCTCCTCGAGCGGGCCGCCACGGTCACCGAGATGGCGCAGGCGGTCGACCGCCCCAAGAGCACCGTCGCCTACCACGTGAACCTTCTCGTCGACGCCGGCCTCCTTCGCGTGGTGCGCACCCGGCGGGTGCGGGCCATCGAGGAGCGGTTCTACGGCCGGGTCGCGCGCACCCTCTACATCGGCGTGCTCAACCGCCCCGAGGACAAGCAGGTCGTGGCCGCCATCAACGGGCTCGCGCAGGCGGCCGCCGAGTCCGCGCCGGCCCACGCGGCCGACCAGCTGCGCTGCCTGCTCGTGCACGCACGCATCCCGATCGAGGAGGTGCGGAACTTCTGGGTGCAGGTCCAGCAGGTCGCCCGCCGGTTCGCCCAGATCCCCCGGGCCGGCGACCAGGTCTACGGCTTCGTCGCCGGCCTCTACCCCACCGATGCCCCCGTCCTCCCCGACGCCCAGCGCGACCCGAACGACTGACGCGACCGGCCGTCCCGTCCGGTCCGCGACCGCGTCCACCACCGCCGCGACGTCGGCGAACTCCCGACTGAGGGAGTAAGGCGCCCGGTCACCGCTCGCGCCGAAGCCGCCGGGCGAGCGCACCGTGAACACCTCGGCGACCGAACCGGCGACTCCGGTCATGACCGTGCTCCCGTCCGGGCCCGGATGAACCCCACCAGCTCGGCGACGAACTGCTCCGGGTGCGTGACGTGCGGGATGTGCCCGGCACCGACGTACGTCCGGCGTACGGCGTGCGGCAGCAGCTCGGCCAGCCGATCGAGCACTGGGCCGAACAGCGGCGGGCTCTGGTCCCCGGAGGTGATCAGCACCGGGCCGCCGAACCTCGTCAGCGCGGCCTCGTCGATCATCCGGGAGTCCGGGTCGTTCTCCTCGTCGAGGAAGGTGGAGGCGTTCTCGATGAGGGTCTGCCGCATGCCCTCGGGCAGCCGGGCCCAGCTGCCGGGACCGAGCGCGATCTGCTCCACGAACAGCTCGGCAGCGCCGGCGTGGTCCCCCGACTCGATGCGCCGCAGGACCTCCGGCTGCGGTCCGTTCTCCACCTCGGCGTACGCCGAGGCCTCGTGGCTGCCCTGCCGGAGCAGCGACCACATCGGCGGCTCGTGGACGGCGATGCCGCGCAAGGGGTCCGGGCGGGCGGCGGCGAGCTGGAGGGTGATGACCGCTCCAGCCGAGTTGCCGACCACCCAGGCCGGCGCGAGGTCGAGCTCCTCGATCAGCGCCGCCAGGTCCGCCACGTCCTCGGTGAAGCTGCCCTGTCCCGGCGGCCGCTCGCTCTCGCTGTGCCCGCGTCGGTCGTAGGCGACCACCCGGAAGTGCTCGGCCAGACCGGGCACCACCGGGTCCCAGTTGTGGCGCGATCCCCAGGACCCGTGCACCAGCACCAGTGGCTCGCCGCCGCTTCCTGCCGAGGTGTAGCCGATCCGTACGCCGTTGACGGCGACGAACCCCGACCCCTCCGTTCCGATGACCGCATCCGTGCGGCTCATGGTCCCGCTCCCTTCGCCGACGTGTTCCATTCCCTTCTCGTCAGCATCGTCGGCCGGATGGCCGGCGCGCATCGGCAGAGCTACCTATCGGCCTGCTGCCGAGATTCAGCGAAGCCTGGAATTCCTGACGGGTTCGTGGGCGGGCATGAGCAGCGGCTCGACGACCAGCCGAGCACGTCGCGAGCCGCCGTGCTCGGCTCACCTCTCCTCCCGTCGGAGTGTCGGGCCACGCCAGTAGCCATGACCCGCGGAGTCAGTCCCAGAACGGCGGAGCGTCCGCTATGCCGCTGTCCGGGTGGCGGGTGCACTGTGTCCACGCGGCGCCACTAGGGACCCAATTACAGGTGACGAGCAGGCTGAACATCACAGCGAACGGCCACCGCTCCACCAGCGGAACTCGGCACCGTCCGTCGTGTCATTCGATTTGGCAGACCAAGACTGTCCACATAATCGCAGACGAACCCGATGGCGGCGTGCGGCGAGGACCGTGGGCCATGTATGCCTGGTCAGCGGAGTGGGATCCCGGCCTGGCGGGCGGCCTGCTGGCCGCCGAGTACGGGAAGGCTGATGTGGCTGACTTTGGTGTCGACGGTGATCGTCGGCCGCGAGAAGATCCGCTCGGCCGAGTAGCTGCGGTAGCTGCCGACGATGACGACGCCGATCTGGTTGCCGGCCGCGAAGACGTAGTCGTTGGGCAGCAGCGGGAAGCTGATCTCGTACATCTGGCCGGGCGTCATCGGCTCGGCGGTCGTGATCGAGTTGCGGTTCCGCCCGTCGAGGATCCCCTTGGTCACCCGCCACTGGGTGACGTCGATGGGCCGGTACACGATGGGCCGGTAGCACCCGTCGTCGTACTGGCTCGACTCGCCGTAGCACTCCTCGGGCAGCGTCGTCTGCCGGATGCCGTCGCCTGACCGGTCGTTCTGAGTGCTCGGACCGTACTCGACGAGGATCGCACCGAAGTAGGCCTCGTCGAGGCTCGACGACGCGGTCAGGTTGATGACGGGCGTGCCCGAGATCCGCAGGTCGTCCTCCAGCGGTGGCGACAGGAAGGCGAGGCGGTTCTCGCTGGGCTGGTTCGGGTTGTCGATCATCGCGGACTCGAACTGGTTCGGTTGGTCGACGAACGACTGGGTCTGCGGTGCGCTCGGGGACGGACTGAGCGCGAGTGACCCGGCAGCGTCGGCGTTGCCGTGCAGCCAGACGTTGACGTTCCCGGTCGTCGGGATCGGCCAGTCGGCGTGCTGTTCCCAGACGCCGATCGAGGTTTCCACGTCGACCATCGGCTCGTCCACGATGCCGTTGTCGATCCCGTGGAGCCAGTAGTCGAACCACCGGTGGATTGTGTCGACCCACTCGGCACGCCGGAAGTCGAACGGTTCGACGTGACCGATGCGACCGATCCACAGCTTCCTGGGGATGTCGCGCTCCCCGAGCTGCTGCCAGAACTTGCTGAAGTGGTCGGGTCGCACGTTCTCGTCCTGGATGCCATGCACCAGGAAGACGCTGGCCTGGATGTCCGCGGCGTCGTCCAAGTAGTTGCGCTCGGTCCAGAACGGCGTGTAGTCGCCGTGCTCGTCGCCGTCGTTGGCCGCGATCTCGTTCCAGACCGGCGCGCACCGGGACTGACGTACGGGGTCGTCGTTGGTGATGGTTCGCGCCAGCGACACCAGGTAGTTGTTGCCGCGCATGACGATGCCATTGCTGCGCGTGTAGTCGTAGTAGTTGTACGGCCCCGAGATCGGGACGACCGTGGCCAGTCCGTCCACGCCGGACACCGCCCCGGCCATGGCCAGTGCTCCGTCGTACGACTTTCCGATCATCGCGGACTTGCCGTTGTGCCAGTCCACCACAACCGGACTGCCGTCGGCGTCGTGCGCCGAGCGGCGGCCGTTGAGCCAATCGATCACGGCCGGTCCGGAGATGTTCTCATTCGCTCCCTGGATCGTCGGGCAGCCAGCGGAGCCAGCCGTACCAGTCATGTCGACGAGAGCCACCGCATAGCCGCGGGGCACGAAGTAGTTGTCGTAGAGCAACGGCCAGCGGTCGAGAAGACCATCGCCGTCGACGTCGACCTTGAGCTCGGACTCGTTGCCGCGCCCGAGCGTCGTGTAGTACGGGCTGTCGTCGATGATGACCGGCACGTCCAGGCCCTGCTCGGTGGCCGCCGGCCGGATGAGGTCAACGCGGACGACGTCGCTGACCCCGTCCCGGTCGCTGTCGACGTCGGTGTCGACCCACACGCGTTCACGGACGGCGTCGGCGTAGCCGAACACCGGCTGGGTGACTGCGTCCTCGACGGCGATCGTCGGCGCCTCGGGAGGCTGGGCCACGGCAACTGGCGCCGTCGCAGTGGCCAGGGCCGCTACGAGCACGGTCAGCGCTGCCGAGGGGGTCGCCCGCATGTCCTTCTCCCATCATCCGGTTCGACCAGGCCGAGAAGGCTGCCGAATGGCGCCGGCGTACGACACCCAGGCGCTGGGACCGGAACGCCGGCCACCGGCACGCTACCGATCACTTGGCGAACCGTCACCAGACACATGTACGAACTCCGGGACCTCCCCGGGGACAACTGTCGAGACGACGGAGACGTCGCCGATGAACGTGGATTCGAGATTGCGTCAGGTGAGGCGTGCGGCGCACTGAAGAGTCATTGGTTGGCGGCGTGCGCGAGCGCCGAGTCTCGCGGCCGACGATCGCCGGGGCCTCGTGGACGAGGCTTCGCAACAGCTCGGACGGCACGCGTTCGCCCGCACCTGCGATCCGTTATCCCGAAACCTCGTTTCTGGAATTTCGGAAAGGCGCAACGTGCGGAGTTCGATCGTCCTGCGCTTGCTCAGCTTTGATATCGGCGAGTCTTGAGAAGGGCTTGACGACACGTCGGGGTCGGCCTAGCTTTCGTCTCGAAAACCTTTTCGGCGGCTTCGCAGGTCGGACGCGCACTCCGGCGTGGCCGGATCGCGGTGGCAGTCGGGTATGGAGCGGAAGGGTTACCGATGTCCATTCGCCGCAATCCGTTCGTACGGCGCTCTCGGAGGGTTCTGGTTCCTTTCGCCGTCGTCGGCCTTGTCTTCGCCGGCGCTGGCCCCGCCACGTCGGACCACCAGCCGGGGATCCCGCCGGCGGTCGATCCGGGTGATGCGCCGTTCACAGGCGCGGAGGACCCGGTACCCGACGAACCCGTGCCGTTCGACCCGACATCCAGCATGCTGCAGGCGATCTACGACGCCGACGAGGCGTCCGGCGGCGACTCCTTCTGGTTCGATCAGGTGCTGGAGCGACCCGCGGGTGGCAACGGGCAGAACGCCTTGTACACGCGTGGCCGCGCGCTGTACATGTACACGCACGCGCCCGGCACGCTCGGTTTCGCCGGCGCCGGGACCGGCGCGAATCAGAACGGCGGCGGCTTCGCCTACCGCGAGGCGATCGCGGCCGGGGTTACGCACCTCTACACGATCACCATGCCCGGGGTAACCCTGCAGGAGGTGACGGCTGACCGCCGGCAGTACCCGAGCCACTGGTCGAGCGTGCACACGTCCGCGACAGCCGGCATCCGCGTCGATCAGCGGAAGTTCATCACCCACAACAACGTGGCCGTCACCAACCTGACCATCACCAACACCGGCAGTACCCCGACCACTCGCACGCTGGTCGCATCCTCGCCGATCGCGACATCGGCGACGTCCAGCACGGAGCTGACCGGCACGGTCAACACCCGCTACAGCATCACGACGCTGACCCCGCGGTTCAGCGGCGAGGGCTTCGCGGTCAATGGGACCACCCTGACGCGGGACGTCACGTT
The DNA here is from genome assembly GCA_050743145.1 of Jiangellaceae bacterium. Lineage (GTDB taxonomy): Bacteria > Actinomycetota > Actinomycetes > Jiangellales > Jiangellaceae > DASRTE01. The sequence continues at coordinate 10,263 of JBOGDU010000074.1, forward strand.
GGAGCCGGGAGACTCGGTCACGCTCAAGGTTCAGCTGGGCACGATGACACGGGAGATCCCGGAGTCGACCACCGACTACGAGCGATACCGCGACTACGACCCCCAGACCGCGTTCCGCACGCAACTCGCGGAGTACAACCAGTGGTGGGTCGACAACGTCCCGTACATCGACGTGCCGGACGAGAACGTCAAGAAGATGTCCTACTACCGAACCTTCATGAACCGGTACAACTACGTCGACGCCAACGTCCCCGGCAACGACTACCAGTTCCCGGTCTCCATCGAGGGCGTGCTCGGTTACGACAACGCCATCAGCCTTACCCAGCCGATGCACCTGCAGGACCTCAAGTACTTCCGCGACCCGCTCTACGCGTACGGCAACTGGGTGTCGGCCGGCGAGACGTCGAAGTGCTCGGCCTTCTTCGACAACCCCGGATCGTTCAGCTGGGGCAACACGCTCGAGCAGTACACGTCGCGGGAGGCGTGGAACGCCTACAAGATGCACGGCGGTGATCCGACGATCCTCGAGAACTTCGCGCACTACGCCGAGTGCGACGCGGAGGGGCAGCTGGGGAAGTTCGATCAGAACGACAACTTCCTCGTCGAGTACAACTCGGGCCTGTTCACCGGCAACGATGCGGACACCGACACCCTCCACTGGCCGCAGTTCCTCGGCCTGCCCGTCGGTCAGGACCGCGCGGAGAGTGCCTACCAGTACTCGGGTGCGAAGGCCGCGGCCGAGGCGTACGCGATTCTCGGCAACGAGACCAAGGCGGCCGAGATGGAGGCCCTGGCAGGCAACATCAAGGACGCGATCCTCACCCTTCTCTGGGACGACAGCCCGATCGTCGACCCGCCGACGCTGCAGCCCGTGCCGCCGACGCGGTC
>JBOGDU010000075.1:0-8413 GCA_050743145.1 Jiangellaceae bacterium
TGAAGTGGTTCAACAACGAGAAGGGCTTCGGCTTCATCGCCCAGGACAGCGGCGAGCCCGACGTGTTCGTCCACTATTCGGCGATCGCGACCGAGGGCTACCGCTCGCTCGATGAGAACCAGCGCGTCGAGTTCGAGATCGTCCAGGGACAGAAGGGCCCGCAGGCCGAGAACGTCCGCCCACTCTGACCCTCAGACCACCCGAGACGCCCCGCCGGCATTCACGCCGGCGGGGCGTTTCACGTAGAGGCGCCGCTCGACAGTCGCCGGGCCCGGATCCGGCGGACGGCAAGTCCGATGATCACGAGGACGACGAGCACCGCCAACGCTGCCCACGGCCCGACATCGGACACGAATCGCGACACCGTGCCCTGGACCGCGGTCGCGGCACCCACCACGGGGTCGTCGGCGATCCGGCCGCTCGCCAGCCGAACCTCGTAGACGCCGTAGTAGGTGACGTACGCGCCGGCAACGACGAGGAGAACGCCGCTGATCCGGTTGACGTACGGCATCACGCCGCGCAGGCGTCGCACCACCCCGTCCTGAGCCAGCGCCACGGACACGGCCAGCACACCGACGACGAGGCCCATGCCGAGGGCGTACACCAGGAATACCGCGATGCCCGCAAGCGTGCTCTGCAGACGGAAGGTGCTGGTCGTGACGGCCAGGAAGGGGGCGATCGTGCACGACAGCGAGGCGACCGCGTACACGACGCCGTAGGCCGCCATCGACACAGGGCCACCCGTCGGCGCCGCTCCGCCGAGCCGCGGCAGGCGGACCGGGAGCTCGCGACCGCTGAGCAACCACAGGCCGAGCAGCACCAACCCAGCGCCGACGACGACCGTCGCCCACGACAGGGAGGTCCCCAGTGAGAGGGCGAGCGGCACCACCACGAGCCCGAAGGCGCCGAAGACAGCGACGAAGCCGGCGGTCATCGCGGCCGTTGCGCCGAGAGCGCGGCCGACCGGGTTGCCGTCGGCGGTCCGGCGAACCAGCAGCGTGAGGTATGCGGGCAGCAGGGCGAAGCCGCACGGGTTGAACGCCGCGACCATTCCGGCCGCCAGGGCGACGACGAGCGAGTCGGTCACAGTCCGAAGCGCTCGCGGGCGATGCCCACCAGGTCGGGATCGCTGCTGTAGCCGTCGACCAACTCGACCGTGCCGTCGGTGGCGACGAATGCGAACGTGTCCTGCTGGACCACCTCGAACCTGGTGAACACCGTGCCGTCAACGTCGGCGACCTGCGGGATGGAACCGCTGCCGGTGTCCTCGACGAAGGTCCGCATGTCCTCGATGCTCCCGGACAGGCCCGCGACTCCGACGAAGGCGACGGCGTCGCCCAGTTCCGCCGCGGCCGCCGTCACGTCGGCGGCACCTGCCTTGCAGACCGGGCACCACGGAGCCCAGAACCAGATGACGGCGGGCCCGCCGGCCAGCGTCGACCCGTCGAACATGCCGCCGTCGACCGTGGGAGCAGTGAAGTCGAGGACCTGGGGAACCGCGGCCGGTGCACCCGGCGTGGTCGGGCCGGCCTCCGTCGGAGGCGGGTCCGTGACCACGGACGGCGCCCCGCCGGGGGTTTCCATGATCACAGTCGGCGTCGAACCGGTCTCGGGTTGCCCACCATCTCCGCAGGCAGACAGCGCGAGAGCAACGACGGCGACACACGGTGCGAGGGCACGGCCGCGCATTCGGTCGGCACACCTCCGGTGGACGTCATCGGGAGCCGGTGACCCATCCTCGCCCACTGCAGGGCTGAGCGTTCGTTACGAGGCCATAACGCCTGGCGCTGGGCTCACGACACAGACATATAGACCGATTGATACCACTTTGGATCCTCAGAAAGAGTGTGTGTCCCGTTGCCCGACCCCCGTCCACTGGCTAGCGTGCTGCGCGAGGTGTCTGCCTCACCGACACCGGTCGCCACGGCCGGCAGGCGGACACCCCGCCGAGTCCGGCCACCTGGCCGGAGCCGGGGAACCACTTCCCCGGGGTGAATCGGCTGTGCAGGGCAGCCGTAGGGGCACTTCCGGCCCCGAACCCGTCAGCTAACCCGGTAGGCGTAGCGGAAGAAGGGACTCGCGTGGCCGAGCAGCACAGTCGGATCGCACACGCACGTCGCAATCTCCTCGTCCTCGGTGTCAGCGCCGCCACCCTGTTCGGTGGGTTGACCTTGTCCGCGCCGGCCACGGCCGAGCCCAAACCGACCCTCGACGAGGTCCGCGACAAGGTCGACGAACTCGACGACCTCGCCGGCGAGGCCAACGAGCGCCTCAACGCGGCCACGGAACTGTTCGCCGAGATCGAGCGCCGACTCGACAGTGCGCGCAACGACGTCGAGCGCCACGAAGGCAAGCTCAGGGAGCTCACCGCGGACATGGGCGGCTTCGCGGCCGCGACCTACCGCGCCGGCGGGGTGGACCCGACCGTCCAGGCCCTGTTCGCCGACGACCCCGCGGATTTCCTGGCACGCACGTCGATCATCGACGCGTTCGCGACCCAGCAGAGCGAACAACTCGCCGTCGTCGCGGTACAGCGTCAGAACCTCGAGCAGAAGAAACTCGTCGCAGCCGAGGAGCTCGGCCGGCAGGAGGCCGTGCGAGCCGTGCTCGCCGAGGAGAAGAAGATCCTCGACGGCCTGGTGGCCGAGCAGGAGGCACTGCTGGCTGAACTGACGGCCGAGGAGCATGCACGCCTAGCCCGTGAGCGTGAACAGGCGTTGTCACGCGGTTCCTCCGAGCCGTCGACGCCGACTGTCGACGTGCCGGCCAGCGGACGTGCGGCCATCGCTGTCAGGGCTGCGCTGTCCAAGCTGGGCTACCCCTACGTCTATGGCGGCAAGGGCCCCGACTCGTTCGACTGCTCGGGGTTCACCAGCTGGGCCTGGCGGCAGGCCGGGGTCAGCCTGTCGAGCTCGTCGAGCGCCCAGGCCAGCCAGGGCACGCGGGTCTCGGTCAGCGCGCTGCAACCCGGCGACATCCTCTTCTACGGCAGCCCGGTGAGCCACGTCGCCATGTACATCGGAAACGGCGAGGTCGTTCACGCGTCCAATCCCCGTACCGATGTCACGATCGCTCCCGCGATGCAGGCCGGCGGCTCGCGCAAGCCGTTCGCCGGTGCCATGAGACCGGGCTGACCGTCGGGAGCTGGGCAGCGCTGCGTGAACGGCAGCACGGTAAGCGTCCACTTCGGTTCCCGGCGTTTGGCCCCGTCGATCGCGAGGAATGGGAGTGCCATGGCAGGTGACCTGGCGTTCTTCGAGCTCGGCGTGCAAGACGTGGAGAAGGGCCGCGTGTTCTACGAGGGCCTGTTCGGCTGGACGTTCGACCCTGGCCCGTCCGGCGGCGGATTCGTGATCAGCACGCCAAACGTCCCCGGCGGGATGCACGGCGGCGACGCGGGGGCGACACCCTTGGTCTTCTTCCGGGTCGACGACATGGAGGCCGCTCTGGTGCGGGTCCGCGAACTCGGCGGAAAGGTCGACGACACAGACGTGGAGGGCGACGACGAGTCCGTCGCGCGCTTCGGCCGCTTCAATCTCTGCACGGACGACCAGGGCTCGCCATTCGGGTTGCACCAGCCGCCCGGCGCCTTCTGACGTGCGCCGAAGGGCCGTGTCCCCCACCCACGGGGGAGGCAGAGGACACGACTCCTCCAGCATGCCGCATGATCGTGTTCATGGCCCACGGCCGGACGTGGCAATGGTGATCCCGAAGCGGGTGGCGCGGTTCAACCGCATGGTGACCAACCGCATCGCCGTGCACGTCGCCGATCGGCTGCCCTGGTTCGGCGTGGTCCTGCACCGAGGACGGCGCTCTGGTCACCTGTATCGAACCCCGATCAACCTGTTCCAGGTGCCCGACGGCTACGTCGCTGCACTCACCTACGGAAGCGACACCGACTGGGTCAAGAACGTACTCGCGGCCGGGGGCTGCGAGGTGGAGGTGCGGCGGCAGCGCGTGCGGCTCACCGGCCCCCACGTCGTGCACGACGAAACCCGACGTGACCTTCCAGCCGGTGTCCGCCAGCTCCTCGGGCTGCTGGGCGTGACCGACTTCCTCTACTTCCGCCCGGCCGATGCCATGCTGCGTGATGTGCCTACGTGGGAGGACGTACCGGAAACCATGACGGCGTGGGTCGTCCACGAACCGGGCCCGATCGTGGGCGGCCCCCTTCGCCGGGTGACGATGCCGGTTCCGCGGCCCGGTCCGGGCGAGATTCTCGTACGCGTCGACGTGTGTGCCGTCTGCCGGACCGACCTGCACCTCGCCGAGGGCGATCTCGAACCCAGAGGGCCCGACACCGTACCCGGACACGAGGTCGTCGGCAGGATCGTCGCCGCGGCCGACGACGTCACCGGCTTCGAGCCCGGCCAACGGGCGGGCATCGCGTGGCTGCGCTGGACCTGCGGGCGCTGCCGCTACTGCCGGCGGGGGCAAGAGAACCTCTGCCCGTCCTCGCGATACACGGGCTGGGACGCGCACGGCGGTTACGCGGCGTACGCTATGGTGCCCGCGGCGTACGCCTACACGCTGCCGGATGGGTACTCCGACGAGGAACTGGCGCCGCTGCTCTGCGCCGGGATCATCGGCTATCGCGCGCTGAGGCGCTCGGCCCTGCCCGCGGGTGGGCGGCTCGGCGTGTATGGCTTCGGCGCCTCCGCCCATCTCGCGACCCAGGTCGCGCTCGCCGAGGGCGCCACGGTGCACGTCCTTACCCGTGCCGCTGCCGCGCGCGAGCTCGCACTGTCGCTCGGGGCGTCGTCGGCCGCCGGTGCCGACGAGGCACCACCGGAGCCGTTGGACGCCGCCATCCTGTTCGCGCCCGTGGGCGACCTGGTTCCGGTGGCACTGGCGGCGCTCGACGCCGGCGGGACGCTTGCCATCGCAGGCATCCACCTCAGCGACATACCGGCGCTGGACTACCAACGCCACCTGTTCCGCGAGCGGCAGGTGCGCAGCGTCACTGCGAACACCCGCGACGACGGGCGGGCATTCCTCGGCTTCGCGGCCCGGCACCGCCTGCAGGTGACGACCACGTCGTACCCGTTCGACGCCGCCGACCAAGCGCTCGGCGATCTTGCCGCCGACCGCGTCAACGGCGCCGCCGTTCTGCACGTCCGCGGGTGAGAGCGACAACTACTCTGGTCGCGTTCGTGGCGACCTTTGCGCTGACCCCGGGTTCGGCGGTGTGAGAGGGCGGTGAGTCCATGGCCGAACGACTCGTCACCGAACGCCTGGAGCTGCGGCCCTGGCGCCTCGATGACGCCGACGCGGCGCTGGGCGTGTACGGCGACCCCGAGGTCGCGCGCTGGCTGAGCCCGGCGATGGACCGTGCGCCCGATGCGACCGCGATGCGTCTGCTCCTGCAGCAGTGGGTCGCCGAGGACTCCCGCATGATCCCTCCGGCTGGTCGCTGGGCAATCGAACTACGGGAGGACGGACGCCTGGTCGGCGGCGCGATCCTGCTGCCGCTCCCGCCCGGCGACGTCGACCTGGAGATGGGCTGGCAGCTGCACCCGTCCGCGTGGGGCCACGGGTACGCGACCGAGGCGGGTCGCGCGCTCGCGTGGTGGGCGTTCAGCCAGGGCATCGACGAGGTTCTTGCCGTGGTCCGCCCTGCCAACCAGCGGGCCGAGGCGACCGTTCGCCGGATCGGCATGGAGTGGGTCGGTGAGACGGAGAAGTACTTCGACCTGCGACTCCAGGTGTTCCGGCTGCGGCCGCCCGATCTGGACCCGGCGTACCCGGCGCCCAGCCGACCAGGAACCGCCGAGTGAAGGGGTCGACCCGCGCGAAGCCGCAACGCCGCCCCCCGCATCACTTGTGGCGGGCAATCAACGTCTCAGGGCCTGGTGAGGCGTTGACTTCCCGCCACAGGTCGGCGCTCACGTCGGGGACGTGCTCGGCCGTATCTCATGTCAACGCATTCGGGTCCTAGCATGCTCCAAAGGATCGATGGGAGCGGCCGTGGCGACTGAGGACGAGTTGCGGCACCTGCGTCGCTGCGTAGAACTCGCGACCGAGGCTCTGGAGGAGGGCGACGAGCCGTTCGGCTCCGTGCTGGCCGCCGCGGACGGCACCGCCGTCGCCGAGGACCGTAATCGCGTCGCCTCCGGTGACCGGACCCGGCACCCGGAGTTCGAGCTGGCCCGCTGGGCCGCGGCGAACATGACCCCCGACGAGCGAAGGGTGGCGACGGTCTTCACCTCGGGCGAGCACTGCCCGATGTGTGCCGCCGCGCACGGCTGGGTCGGCCTCGGGCGCATCGTCTACGTGAGCTCTTCCGAGCAGTTGGCGGCCTGGCTTGCCGACCTGGGTGTGCCCCCACCCCCAGTACGGTCCCTGTCGATCCGGGAGATCGTCCCGGGCATCGTGGTGGAGGGCCCGGTTCCCGGCCTCGCCGAGCAGGTACGCGATCTGCACCGCCGCTTCCACGGCGCCTGATTGCCCCACGCGACAGCGTTCGTGAGTCCGCACCACTGCCAGAAACTGGACCGAAAATCCGGCTACCGCGTTTTCGGAGAGGTTAGAGGTACGGAGCTCGACGTGTCTTGCCTTGCTCAATCTCTGACTACGACAAAGGCACTGGGGCTTGACGGCATGCCAGTGTGGTTCTAGCTTTCGTGCCGAAAACCTTTTCGGCGCCTTCGCAGTCGACGCGCCTTCCGGCGTGGCCGGATCGCGGTGGCGGTCGGTACGGAGCGGAAGGTCCACCGATGTCCAGTCGCCGCAGTCCGTTCGTACGGCTCGCTCGAAGGGCACTGGTTCCTCTCGCCGCCGTCGGCCTCGTCGTCGCCGGCGCCGGGCCCGCCTCCTCCGACTACCAACCGGGAATCCCGCCCGAGGTCGATCCGGGTGATCCGCCGTTCACGGGTGCCGATGACCCGGTACCCGACGAGCCCGCGACGTTCGACCCGACCTCAAGCATGCTGCAGGAGATCTACGACGCCGACGTGGCGGCGGGAGGCGACTCCTTCTGGTTCGATCGGATGCTGGAGCGACCCGCGGGTGGCAATGGGCAGAACGCCTTGTACACGCGTGGTCGTGCGCTCTACATGTACACCCACGCGCCGGGCACGCTCGGCTTCGCCGGCGCCGGCACCGGGGCGAATCAGGGCGGCGGCGGCTTCGCCTACCGCGAGGCGATCACGGCTGGGGTGACGCACCTCTACACGATCACCATCCCTGGGGTCACCCTGCAGGAGGTGACGGCCGACCGTCGCCAGTACCCGAGCCACTGGTCGAGCGTGCATACGTCCGCCGCGGCGGGGCTCCGTGTCGGTCAGCAGAAGTTCATCACCCACAACAACGTGGCCGTCACCAACCTGACCATCACCAACACCGGCAGCGCCCCGACCGCACACACGCTTGTCGCGGCGTCCCCCATCGCGACGGCATCCGCCACGGGCGGCACTGAACTGACCGGCACGGTCACCACCCGCTACAACGTCACGACACTGACTCCGCGGTTCTCCGGCGAGGGCTTCGCGGTCGACGGGGCCACCCTGACCCGGGACATCACGCTGCAGCCGGGCGACTCGGTCAGGCTCAAGGTTCAGCTCGGCGCCACGACCGTGGAGATCCCCGAGTCGACCACGGACTACGAGCGGTACCGCGACTACGACGCGGCGACGGCCTACCGGACCCAGCTGCGCGAGTTCAACCAGTGGTGGGTCGACAACGTCCCGTACATCGACGTGCCGGACGAGAACATCAAGAAGATGTCCTACTACCGGACATTTCTGAACCGGTTCAACTACATCGACGCCAACGTCCCCGGCAACGACTACCAGTTCCCGGTCTCGATCGAGGGCGTCCTCGGCTACGACAACGCCATCAGTCTCACCCAGCCCATGCACATCCAGGACCTCAAGTACTTCCGCGACCCCCTCTACTCGTACGGCAACTGGGTGTCGGCCGGCGAGACGTCGAAGTGCTCTGCCTTCTTCGACAACCCCGGCTCGTTCAGCTGGGGCAACACGCTGGAGCAATACACCTCGCGGGAGGCGTGGAACGCGTACAAGATGCACGGCGGCGATCCACGGATCCTCGCGAACTTCGCGCACTACGCCGAGTGTGACGCCGAGGGGCAGTTGGGTAAGTTCGATCAGAACGACAACTTCCTCGTCGAGTACAACTCGGGCCTGTTCACCGGCAACGATGCGGACACCGACACCCTCCACTGGCCCCAGTTCCTCGGCCTGCCCGTCGGTCAGGACCGCGCAGAGAGTGCCTACCAGTACTCGGGCGCGAAGGCCGCGGCTGAGGCGTACGCGATTCTCGGCGACGAGACCAAGGCGGCCGAGATGGAGGCCCTGGCAGGCAACATCAAGGACGCGATCCTCACCCTTCTCTGGGACGACAGCCCGATCGTCGACCCGCCGACGCTGCAGCCCGTGCCGCCGACGCGGTC
>JBOGDU010000076.1:0-5138 GCA_050743145.1 Jiangellaceae bacterium
CACACCGCAGACCCTCGAACCTGATCCGGGTAATGCCGGCGCAGGGAGTCGACAGTCATCTCGGCGAACGGCGTGCCCACGGTTGAATCCGTGGCACGCCGTTCGCCCGATGACGAGGGGCGCAGGAGCCACTCCTCCTGATCACGACAGGAGGCAACCACCGATGAGTCACCCCCACGAACCCGAGATCGCCGACCCGGCCCGATCGCCGTCGGACGAGTCCGGGCACCGCCCGCGAGGCGCGGCACCGACCGGTTGGCGCACCGTCGACATCGTCGTGGCCGCGGTCATCGCGGTCGCCTTCGGTGTCGTGTTCTGGGCTTGGAACCACCTGTGGACGGCCACCGGCCCGGCGTTCACCGCCTTCCCGCCGGGCCAGGCGTTCATGTACGGCATCTGGCTGGTCCCCGGCGTGCTCGCCGCCCTGGTGATCCGCAAGCCAGGTGCCGCCGTGTTCGCATCCGTGCTGGCCGCCGCCGTCAGCGCCCTGCTCGGGGCGACCTGGGGCATCCAGGTCGTCTGGTACGGCCTGCTGCAGGGCCTCGCACCGGAGTTGGTGTTCCTGGCAACGCGGTACCGCCGGTTCGGTCTGCCGGTGGCCCTGGTGGCCGCTGCGGCCGCCGGCCTCACCGCGGCGTCACTGGACTGGTTCTACTACTACCGGGATTGGACGACCGGCTGGCTCGTCACGTACTACGTCGTCCTGACCGCCAGCGCGGTCGTCATCGCCGGGTTCGGATCGTGGGCACTGACGCACAGCCTGGCGAACACCGGCGTGCTCGACGCCTTCCCATCCGGGCGGGAACGGAGACCGGTCTGAGCGGCGTCCGCGTCGACGCGCGCGGGTGGGGGTGGCGCCACGCCGGACGCCGTACCCACGCTGTACGCGGGCTCGACCTCGCTGTCGAACCCGGCGAGCGTGTGCTGCTGCTGGGTCCGTCCGGTGCGGGCAAGAGCACCCTGCTGGCAGCTCTCGGCGGCCTGCTGGACCTCGACCACGCCGGCGACTCGGAGGGTCGGTTGACCGTCGACGGGCTCGACCCGCGGGCGACCCGCGACCGGGTCGCGCTGGTCCTGCAGGATCCCGAGACCCAGCTCGTCATGGCCAGGGCCGGCGACGACGTCGCGTTCGGGCTCGAGAACCGGGCCGTGCCGGGCTCGCAGCTCTGGCAGCGGGTCGACGAGGCCCTGGCCGCCGTGGGATTCCCCTACGGTCGCGACCGACGGACCGACCGGCTCTCCGGTGGTGAACAGCAGCGGCTGGCGCTGGCCGGCGCGTTCGCACTCTCGCCCCGGCTGCTCCTGTTGGACGAGCCGACCGCGAACCTCGATCCGATCGGCGCCCGGCTGGTGCGGGAGGCGATCGCCGCGATCCAGACGGCGACGGGTGCGACCACCGTGCTGGTCGAGCACCGGGTGGCCGAGGCGCTCGAGCTCGTCGACCGCGTCGTCGTGCTGACCCCCGGCGGAGGCCTGATCGCGGACGGCCAACCGGCCGAGGTCTTCGCTCTGCACGGCGACGCGCTGGCGGCGGCCGGGGTCTGGGTGCCGAACCGGCCCCTTCCCACCCGCCGCGCTCGACCTGTCAGGCCGGACAGGTCGACACGCTGGGCCGGTGCGTCGGCAGGGCCTGACAACTCCGGCAACGCCGCACTTGTCAGGCCGGACAACGCGCCGGCCTCCGGCAACGCCGCCCTCTGGCCTGACGTCTCGGCCGCCACGCCGGGGGAGGACCTTCTCGTCGCGGACCGGGTCGGCTTCACCCACCGCGGCGGGGCCCGGCCGGCATTGGCCGGAGTGTCCACGCGGCTGCGGGCCGGCGAGGCCCTGGCCGTCGTCGGGCCGAACGGTTCGGGCAAGTCGACGCTCGCCATGCTCCTGGCCGGTTTGGCCGCGCCCGCGACAGGCACGGTGCGGGCGACGCCCGAACTGGCCGGTGCCGACGCATCGGTCCCCCCGCACCACTGGCCGGCCCGTGACCTGGCGGCCCGCATCGGGACCGTCTTCCAGGATCCCGAGCACCAGTTCCTCACCGGTAGGGTCCGCGACGAGTTGGCGTTCGGGCCGACCAGGCGCGGCGAGGGCGCCGACACCGTCCGCCGTCGCGTCGACGACCTGCTCGACCGCCTGCGCCTCACGCTGCTGGCGGAGGCGAACCCGTTCACCCTCTCCGGCGGAGAGAAGCGCCGCCTGTCGGTCGCGACCGCACTGACCACAGAACCGTCGGTGCTGATCCTGGACGAGCCCACATTCGGACAGGACCGGCGCACCTGGGTCGAGCTCGTGGACCTGCTCGCGGCACACCGTGACGCGGGGGGCGCGATCTGCGCGGCCACCCACGACGAGGCCGTGGTCGCCTCGCTGGCCGACCGTGTACTGACCCTCGGGGACGACCGCCCGGCACCCGTGCCTGGCCGGGAGGTGGCCGCCTGATCGTGCTCGACCTGCACGCTGCCGGTGCTTCCGGCCGGCTCGCCCGGGCCAACCCGGTGGCCAAGCTGCTCGCGTCCTTCGTGCTCGGCTTCGGCGTGGCCCTCAGCGACGACCCGGTGACGCCCGCCCTGGTCCTGGCGGCGGTCGTAGCCGCTCTGGCCGCCGGCGGCGTGACGGTGCGAATGCTGCTGGTGCGTGGCTGGCCGCTCCTTGTCTCCGCGGTCAGCCTCGGGCTGACGACCCTGCTGTTCTCGGCCAGCGACCAGCCCTGGCTGACCGCCCTGACCGTGACGATCCGGGTCCTCGCCATCGCGCTGCCCGGCGTGGTGGTCCTGGTGACGATCGATCCCACCGACCTGGCCGATTCCCTGGTCCAGAACGTCCGCGTGCCCGCCCGGTTCGCCTACGCCTCGCTGGCCGCGCTGCGGCTCCTGCCGTTGATGGCCGCCGAGTGGCGCACGATCGGCTTGGCCCGCCGTGCGCGGGGGGTCGACGCCGGTCGCAACCCGGTGGCGCGGGTGCGCCAGTTCGCCGGCACGGTGTTCACCCTGTTGGTCGGGGCCGTACGGCGGGGAACCCGGCTGGCCATGGCAATGGACGCGCGCGGCTTCGACGCCACCGGGCCGAGAACCGTCGCCCGCCCGCAGGCAGTCCGCCGCTCGGACGTCGTGCTGGTCATCGGCGCGTTCGGCCTCCTCGTGGCCGCGGTCCTGGCCAGCTCGGCGCTCGGCGCCTTCCGCCCGTTCTGGGCCTGAGGCACCCAGGAATCACCGGCCTGGGTCGACTCGGCCGGCACTTCACAGACCGGAGTGCACCTCACACGGCACACCGTCGCGTTCAGGCGCGTAGACGCCCTTTCATCGACGGCGCGGCCGGTGAAGTGCGCTGCCGCTGATGACCTGCGCCGCGGACCTCTGCTCAGTCCTGGAGGCGGGCGAGATAGGCCGCGATCTGGTCGAGCTCGGTGTCGGTGAAGCGGGACAGCACATAGTCGAGGATCCCGCGCAGATGTGTACCGGTCGCAGAGCGCAGCTTCTCGTAGCCTGCGTCGGTCAGGACGGCGTAGAAGCCGCGCGCGTCGTTCTCGGACACCTCGCGGCTGACCAACCCCGCGTCGACCATCCGGTCGACCAGTCGGGTGAGCCCGCTCGGCGAGAGCATAACCCGCTCGGCGAGTTCGCTCATCCGCAGCCGATGGTCGTCGGCCTCGACCAGCCGCGCCAGGACGTCGTACCACGCCAGTGGAAGCGCGTGCCGGTCGGTCAGGTCGGACTCGAGCCGACGGATGATCACGGAGTGGGCGCGCAGGAACGAGCGCCACACCTCGAGCTGCTCGGGTGTGACGCGAGCGCGAGCCACCGGCGCTGTGGTCACTCCCCGATCGTAATGCCGGGCTGGTCCGGACGTAGCATCGAGGGCATGAGCCCCAGCCCGACCACCGAGCAGGTCACGGCCGCTCTGGCGACGGTCAGCGATCCCGAGATCAAGCGCCCGATCACCGACCTCGGCATGGTCAAGGCTGTCGACGTCGGTGCTGACGGCCGGGTCCGGGTCGAGATCTTCCTCACGGTCGCAGGCTGCCCACTGAGGGACACGATCACGCGCGACGTCACCGCTGCGGTCTCGGCACTGGCCGGGGTCACCGACGTCGACGTGGAGCTCGACGTCATGTCCGACGAGCAGCGTGCCGACCTGTCGAAGCAGTTGCGCGGCGGCGCGCCCGAGCGCGAGATCCCGTTCGCCAAGGCGGGGTCACTGACTCGTGTCTACGCGGTCGCGTCCGGCAAGGGAGGCGTCGGCAAGTCGTCGGTGACGGTCAACCTGGCCGCGGCGATGGCGGCTGACGGCGTCCGGGTCGGCCTGCTGGACGCCGACATCTACGGCCACTCCGGTCCGCGCATGCTCGGCGTCGAGGGCTCGCACCCCACCATCGTCGAGCGGATGATCATGCCCGTTCCCACGCATGGGGTGAAGCTCATCTCGACCGAGATGTTCAAGCCCGACCGCGACGCGCCGGTCGCGTGGCGCGGTCCGATGCTGCACCGCGCACTGCAGCAGTTCCTCTCCGACGTGTTCTGGGGAGACCTCGACGTCCTGCTGCTCGACCTGCCCCCCGGAACGGGAGACATCGCGATCTCGTTGGCCCAGCTGCTGCCCTCGGCCGAGATCGTCGTCGTCACGACCCCCCAACTCGCGGCGGCCGAGGTGGCCGAGCGGGCGGGTGCGATCGCGATCCAGACCCACCAGCAGGTCGCGGGTGTGATCGAGAACATGTCGTACCTGCCCTGCCCGCACTGCGGCCCCGAGCACCGGCTCGAGGTGTTCGGGCGCGGTGGCGGCCGGCAGGTGGCCGCCGGACTCGCCCGTCGCCTCGGCACCTCCGTGCCCGTGCTCGGCGAGGTCCCGATGGATCTGCGACTGCGCGAAGGCTCCGACGCCGGCGTCCCGCTGGTCGTGTCCGAACCATCGGCACCTGCGGCGACGGCTCTGCGCGAGGTGGCCCGATCGCTCTCGCACCGCCGCCGCGGCCTGGCCGGCGTCTCGCTCGACCTCACGCCCGCGACTCGCTGAGCCATCCCCGTCGGGTTGACCGTGCCGACCGCGACAGAGCGCGGTGCCCTCGTGTCAGTTGATCACGTTCACCATGATCGGAGACGGTTCACCAGGTTCCGGAGCCTGGTGAACCATCCACCAGGGTGGTGAAC
>JBOGDU010000077.1:0-6719 GCA_050743145.1 Jiangellaceae bacterium
GTGGCCGCTGCCGTAGGGTCGTCTGCGACGCTGCTGCCGACCCGGAGGGAGAGCCGGGCGCCCCATGACGGACGTCCTCGAGCTGGCCGACGTGTCGGTCGTGCGTTCCGGTCACCGCCTTCTCGACGGCGTCACCTGGTCTGTCGGCGACGGCGACCGCTGGGCGGTGTTGGGGCCGAACGGTGCCGGCAAGACGACGCTGCTGCAGGTCGCCGCCGCGCAGATGCACCCGACGTCCGGTTACGCCGCCGTCCTCGGGGAGATCCTCGGCGCGGTCGACGTCTTCGAGCTGCGCCCCCGCATCGGGTTGACCAGCGCGGCGCTGGCGGACCGCATCCCGCGCAACGAAGCGGTCCGCGACGTGGTCGTCACCGCGTCGTACGCCGTGGTGGGCAGGTGGCGGGAGGCCTACGAGGGCTACGACGTCGGCCGGGCAGCGGTGCTGCTCGACCGGCTCGGCGTCGGCCACCTGGACGGGCGCACGTTCGGGACGTTGTCCGAAGGGGAGCGCAAGCGGGTGCAGATCGCGCGCGCCATGATGACCGACCCCGAACTCCTGCTGCTCGACGAGCCGGCCGCAGGCCTCGACCTCGGCGGCCGAGAGGCGTTGGTCACCACGCTGGGCGAGATCGCCGCCGATCCCACCTCGCCGGCCACCGTGCTGGTCACCCATCACGTCGAGGAGATCCCGGCGGGGTTCACCCACGCACTGCTGATGCGCGCGGGCGGTGTCGTCGCCGCGGGATCGATCGGTGAGGTCCTCACCGACGACAACCTCAGCAGATGCTTCGGGCTGGCCCTGGGCGTGTCCCGTTCGGCCGGCCGGTGGGCCGCTCGCGCGCGCTGATGTTCCGCTCCGCAATCTCCGTGTCTGTCCACTCGATCCCATAGGCTGGACGGCGTGGGCGATGCGTTGGAATGGTTGAGCGACAACGCGTGGGTGCCCTGGCTCGGACTGGCGCTCTTCCTCGGGATCGTCGAGACAACGACGCTCGACCTGGTGTTCCTCATGCTCGCCGGTGGAGCGGTCGGCGGCGCCGTCGCGGGGGCGTTCGGAGCGCCGTTCATCGTGCAGGCGCTGGTTGCCATCGCGACCAGCGCAGCACTGCTCGGCGTCGTCCGTCCGGTGGCCAAGCGCCACCTTCGCCAGCCGGTCGGTGCGCGAACCGGCGTGGCCGCCCTCGTCGGCCGCAGGGCAACTGTCGTCGAGCGCGTCGACGCCCACGGCGGGCGGGTCAAGCTGGCCGGGGAGATCTGGTCCGCGCGCAGCTACGACCACTCGGTGATCGAGATCGGGGCGAGCGTCGACGTCGTCGAGATCCAGGGAGCCACCGCACTCGTGTACGAGGCGGAGGGCCCGTAAGCTTCCTCGCCACCTGCTGCCGAAGGGGTTCTGCGTCATGGACGTCGGTTCGACGGTCGTGTTGTTCGTCGTCTTCCTGCTCGCCGTGTTCGTGCTGGTCACGCTGGCCAAGTCGGTCCGGATCGTGCCCCAGGCCCGGGCCGGCATCGTCGAGCGTCTGGGCCGCTACAACCGGACGCTCGACCCCGGCCTGACGGTTGTCGTCCCGTTCGTCGACCGGGTGCTGCCGCTGATCGACCTCCGCGAACAGGTGGTCTCGTTCCCACCGCAGCCGGTCATCACCCAGGACAACCTCGTGGTCTCGATCGACACGGTCATCTACTACCAGGTCACCGACCCGAAGGCCGCGACCTACGAGATCGCCAACTACATCCAGGGCATCGAGCAACTCACGGTCACCACGTTGCGGAACGTGATCGGCGGCATGGACCTCGAGCGCACGCTCACCAGCCGTGAGGAGATCAACAACGCGCTACGGGGAGTCCTCGACGAAGCCACCGGCAAGTGGGGGATCCGGGTCAACCGGGTCGAGCTCAAGGCCATCGACCCGCCGCCGTCGATCCAGGACTCGATGGAGAAGCAGATGCGCGCCGACCGTGACAAGCGCGCGACGATCCTCAACGCCGAAGGCGTCCGCCAGTCGCAGATCCTCACCGCCGAGGGCCAGAAGCAGGCCGCGATCCTCACCGCCGAGGGCAACAAGCAGTCGCAGATCCTCAACGCCGAGGCCGACAAGCAGGCCCAGATCCTGCGTGCCGACGGCGAGGCGAAGGCGATCCACGCCGTGTTCGACGCCATCCACCGCGGCAACCCGGACCAGAAGTTGCTGTCCTACCAGTACCTCCAGATGCTCCCCGAGATCGCCCGCGGCGACGCCAACAAGGTCTGGATCGTCCCGAGCGAGATCGGTGCCGCGCTCGAGGGCCTGGGTGCTGCTGTGGGCCGCTTCGGTGCCGCCGCGGTTCCTGGATCCTCAGGCACCGATGCCGCAGCAGCGGAGGGAACGCAGCCCCGCGACCTCGCAGAGGTCGAGGCGGCGACCGAGGAGGCAGTCAGGGAGTCCGAGGCGGCGGTGTCGGCCGCCCACGCCGAGGTCCGTGAGGCACTCGAGGCGGCCCAGCAGGCATCGGCTTCCACCGAGCCGCATCTGCGCGAGGAGTGACCGGCACCGAAGGCGCCGGCCTCGCGTGAGCCTGCTGGAGGCTCTCGCCGTCGTGCTCGCCGGGCTGGGCGCCGGGGCCATCAACACGGTCGTGGGTTCGGGCAGCCTGGTGACCTTCCCGACGCTCCTCGCCGTCGGCCTGCCACCGGTGGTGGCCAACGTTTCGAACACGGTCGGACTGGTGCCGGGCAGCATGTCCGGTGCATGGGCGTACCGCCGCGAGCTCGGCGGTCAGCGGTCCCGGCTGCTCCGGCTCGGTGCGGCGACCTTCGGCGGTGCCGTCGCCGGGGCGATCCTGCTGCTGGTCCTGCCGGAAGCCGCCTTCGCGGCGATCGTGCCCGCGCTCATCCTGATCGCGTGCGTCCTCGTGGTCGTCCAGCCGTGGCTGGTCAGCTGGCTCGGCGAGCGCCCGCGTGGCGACCACGGCGGTCCGCTGTTGTGGCTGTCGATCTTCGTCACGGGGGCGTACGGGGGGTACTTCGGGGCGGGTCAGGGTGTTCTGCTGGTCGCCGTTCTGGGGCTCGGTCTGAACGAGACCCTGCAGCGGGTCAATGCCGCGAAGAACGTCCTGGCCGGGGTGGCGAACCTGGTGGCGGGGGTGATCTTCACTGTCGTCGCCGACGTCAACTGGGCGGCGGCGGGGCTGGTCGCCGTCGGGGCTGCGGTGGGCGGGATCGTCGGTGGCGGCGTGGCGCGGCGGCTTCCGCCGATCGCGTTGCGGGCCGTGGTCGTGGCGATCGGGCTCGTCGCTGTCGTGACGCTACGGTGAGGCGATGCGGCTCCTGCCCGGTCTCGCCGCGCGAACATGGCGCGACCAGTGCGTTTCCGCAGAGGAGGCGGTGGTCCGGGTGCCGGCGGGGGCGCACGTCTTCGTCGGGGGCGCCGGCGCTACGCCACGCTTGCTGATGCGGGCTCTCGAGGCGGCCGCCGTGGACCATCCCGGCGTCGAACTGATCCACGTCCTGGCTGACCGTGGGGCCGGCCCGGACGAGCCCCGATCGGTGTTCCGCAACCGGGTCTTCTCCGTCACGCCCGACCTGCGAGTGGTCTCTGCGATCGGCCGGGTCGACTATGTTCCGTTGCCGCTGGCTGACCTGCCCGGGCTGATGCGGCGTGGCCGTGTCCGTGTCGACGTCGCCATGGTGCAGGTGACGGCACCGGACGCGGCCGGCCGCTGCTCGCTGGGCGTGTCCGTCGACGCGACGCTCGAGGCCGTGCGGCAGGCGCGGCTGGTCCTTGCGGAGATCAACCCGGCGATGCCGTGGACCGGGTCGCACGGCACCGTCCCGTACGAGCGGCTCGACGTCACGGTCGAGGCGGATGGTGCCGTGACCGAGTATCCGCAGCCGGACGGCTCCGCGCCGGCGGAGCGGATCGCGCGCTACGTCGCTCGTCTCATCGACGACGAGGTGACCCTGCACGCCGGCCCGGGCGAGGTCCCCGACCGGGTCCTGCGTTTCCTGGGGTCGCGACGTGATCTCGGCATTCACACCGACGTCATCACCGACGCTGTACTCGACCTGGTCGCCGAGGGAGTGGTCACCGGCCGCCGGAAGACCATGAGCCGCGGGCGGATCGTCGCCAGCACGGCCGTGGGCAGCAGAAGCCTCTACGACCTGATCGACGCCAACCCGCAGGTCGTGCTGCGACCGATCGACGAGGTCGCCGACCCGGACGTGGTCTCCGCACAGCGCCGCATGGTCTCGATCACCGAGGCGGGGAGCATCGACCTGACCGGCCAGGTCAGCGCCGAGCACGGCCGATACGTCCCGTTCGGTGGAGTGGGCGCGCAGGTGGGCTTCCACAACGGTGCGAGCCGCTCGCGCGGAGGCCGGGCCATCGTGTGTCTGGCCTCCACCAGGGACGGCGAGTCGGCTGTACGCCCGGCGTTGGGGTCCGATGAGCCGGTGACGATCCCGCGGTGGGACGTGCACTGGGTGGTCACCGAGTACGGCACGGCCTACCTGCGGGGAGCATCTCTCCGGGAACGGGCCATCGCGCTGGTGGAGATCGCGCACCCCGACCACCGCGAGGACCTGCTGCGGGCCGCGGCCGACCTCGGTCTGCTCCCCGCGGAGCAACGCCTGCGCAGCCGACGGGCCTACCCGGTCGAGGAGGAGCGGGACTTGGCCCTGCCCGGCGGCCAGACGGTACTCGTCCGTCCGACCCGCGCGTCGGACGCGTCGTTGCTGCAGGCGCTGTTCTACCGGCTTCGACCGCGCGACGTCATGACCCGTTTCTTCCGCCGGCTGTCGTCACTGACCCTCGAGCACGCCCAGCATCTGAGCAGCGTCGGCTACGACGAGGAGATGGCGTTCGTCGCGGTCGTCGGTTCCCAGGAGGCCGAGACCGCCGTCGGGACCTCGAGCTACTTCGTCGACCCGGAGACGGGGCTGGCCGATGTCGCGTACATGGTCGATCCGGAGTGGCAGGGCCGCGGGCTGGGCACGGCGTTGCACGGACTGACCCTCGACCATGCGCGCCGGCACGGCGTTCGGGGGTTCACTGCCGACGTACTCGCCGGCAACGAGGCCATGATGTCGATCTTCCGCCGGTCGCCCGGTTCCCTCGAGGTCGTGGAGGAGGACGACCTCTACGAGGTGGTCCTCCTGTTCGGCGAGTGACTCGGCAGGATCACCGTGGCTCGCATCGAGCATGTCACCGACCCGGCCGACCCGCGGCTGGCCGACTACGTGGGCCTGCGTGACGTCGAGCTGAGGACTTCGATGGAGGCGGAGCACGGTCTGTTCCTGGCCGAGGGCGAGAAGGTCGTACGTCGGGCAGTCGGCGCCGGGTACCCGGTGCGGTCGCTGCTGATGGCGCCGCGGTGGCTGGAGCCCCTGTCCGACGTGCTGGACCGGGCGGCGGACGTGCCCTGCTACGTCGCACCGCCGGAGCTGGTCGAGGCGGTTACCGGCTTCCACGTCCACCGCGGCGCCCTGGCGTCACTGCAGCGCCGGCCGTTGCCGAGCGTGGCCGACGTGCTGACGGGCGCGCGGCGCGTGGTCGTGCTCGAGGATCTTGTGGACCACACGAACGTCGGTGCCGTCTTCCGCGGTGCGGCCGCACTCGGCATGGACGCTGCCCTGCTGAGCCCGCGGTGCGCGGACCCGCTCTACCGCCGTGCCGTGAAGGTCTCGATGGGAACCGTGTTCTCCCTGCGCTACGCCCGGATGACGCAGTGGTACGACGGTCTCGCCGAACTGCGGGCTGCGGGTTTCCAGATCGTGGCCTTGATGCCTGGCCAGGATGCGCTCCCGTTGGCTGACGCCCCCGTGGCCGAGCGGTTCGCCATTGTGCTGGGCACGGAGGGAGCCGGCCTGTCGGCGCGGTGGACGGCGGATGCCGATCTGCGTGTCACGATCCCGATGCGCGCCGGCGTCGATTCGCTCAACGTCGCCGCCGCCGCCGCGGTCGCGTTCTATGTGTTGGGGTCCCGCCCGGCTTCTTGAGGGAAACCGCACCGATCTCATGCGGTGGAACCGTGTCGTGTACGCGCGGGGCGCGCTGATGTGGCTTGTCCCGCCGGTCAGAACGGTGGCGGGTCGGGGTCGGCCGGCGGGTGCTCTGCCGGGGGCGGCGGTGGTTGGGGGAGGAGTCCGACGATCTCGGGTTCGACTTCGTAGACGTGGCCGGTGGGTGCGGTCCACAGGTATCGGTCGGGTTCGACCTGCTGCAGTTGCCAGTGGTGGTGGGTCTTGTCGTTGTGGTGGCCGCGGTGCACCGGGCCCAGGTTTCCGGCGCTGGTGGTGCCGCCCTGCTCCCAGGGGATGCTGTGATCGAGGTCGCAGCCGTCGGCGGGGTGGGTGCAGGTGGGGAACCGGCAGGTCTGGTCGCGGACGAGGACGTGGTCGGCCAACTCGGTCGGCGGCAGGTACCGCTTGCGGCCGAGGTCGAGGACGGCACCGGACGCGGGGTCGGTCAGGATCCGCCGCCAGGTGCCGTGCCCGGCGAGCCGCCTGGCGGCCTCGGGGGTGATCGGGCCGTAGCCGTGCAGGTGGGCGGGTTGGTCGTCGGCGCCGATCAGGGTCGAATAGGCGACGGTGACGTGCACGGTCACCGGCTTCCCGCCGCGGCCGGCACCCAGCCGCTGGTTCAGGTGGGCGCAGTCGGGGTGGCAGCAGCCCAGGTGCCCGGACATCAGCGCGGACCAGCCGAGTGCGGCGAGCACGTCGGCGCGCAGCTGGTCCAACG
>JBOGDU010000078.1:0-4833 GCA_050743145.1 Jiangellaceae bacterium
CGGCGTAGATGTTCGAGGTCGCGTGTTGGAGAATGTCGACGCCGGTCAGGTCGGTGGTGGCCAGTGGCCCCATGGCGTGGCCGAATCCGAGCCGGCAGGCCGTGTCGATGTCCTCGGCGGAGGCCACACCCGACTCGTACAGCCGGACCGCCTCGACCACGAGAGCGCTGATCAGGCGGGTGGTGACGAAGCCCGCGACGTCGCGGTTGACCACCACGCACGTCTTGCCGACGGACTCGGCGAACGACCGGGCCACCGCCAGTGTGTCGTCCGAGGTGTGCAGCCCTCGCACCAGCTCGCACAGCGCCATCAGCGGCACCGGCGAGAAGAAGTGCGTCCCCACCACGGCCTCGGGGCGCTGCGTGGCCGACGCGATCGTGGTGATCGGGATCGCGCTCGTGTTGGTGGCGAGCACAGTACCGTCGTGGCAGATCCGGTCGAGTTCCCGGAAGATCTCCCGCTTGACCTCGACCTGCTCGAAGACCGCCTCGACCACGACGTCCGCGTCTGCGGCCGCGTCGAGATCGGTCGTGGTCGTGATCCTGCTCAGGGCGGTCGCGCGGTCCTCGGAGGACATCCGGCCCTTGTCGGCGAAGCGAGCGGTGCTCTGCTCGATTCCCGCCAGACCGCGCAGGAGAGCCTCGTCGGTGACGTCCTGCAGGACGACCTGCCACCCGGCCTGGGCCGCGACCTGGGCGATCCCCGATCCCATCAGACCGGCACCGATCACGGCTACTCGCTGCGTCATCGACTCGTCCTTCCACCTGTCTCGAACTCGGGTGTGACGCGCTGCGTGGACGGGCACACTGGATGACGTGCCCGGTACGGGAAGCGCGACCTATGTGCTGGGGCCGCTGTGGGTGGCGGTCCTGCTCGGCGCGCTACTGCTCGTCGTCCGGTGGGCGACCGGGCGCGGGCAGTCCGCCGTCCGACCGCCGCGGCCACAGTACGGCCTCCTGCTCCCCGTCGCCGCTGCTCTGGCCGCCTCCGACCTCGAGCCCGCGCTGCGAGCGCTGCGCGCGGCCGGGATCCGCTGCACCGTCAGCAGCGCCGGGGACCGTCACGAGATCCTGGTCTGGCCCGAGGACGCCGACCGCGCCCGCGACCTCGTCCGCAGGGTCACCGGGAGCAGCTGACCGCCACGTCGTCCAGGCCAGCGAGACCAGGAACACCAGCGCGACATACACCCAGCCCAACAGCACGTCGACGACATAGTGCTCGCCGCCATACACCAGGGTGAGGCCCATGGCGACGGGGTAGAGGGCGATCAGCACCCGCAGAGCCCGGTTGCGCACGTGCAACCACAGGGCGACGCTCACCAGCACGGCGAACGCCGCGTGCAGGGACGGCAGCGCCGCGACCAGGTTGGACCCGGCCTGGGCCTGGTCGAGCCACGCTCCGGCGCTGCGCAGCCCCAGCACGGCCCAACCGTTGGTGATCACCCGGTCGATCTGTTCGGGAACGAACTCGTATCTCGACGCGTACCACGGCGGCGCTGCCGGCACGAGGATGTAGGTCGCGAGTCCGGCGTAGGACAGCAGCACGACCCACCGCACGTAGCGCAGCCACGCGGGACGCGACCTGACGTAGAGGACGGCGGCGACGGCCCAGGGCAGCACGAAGTGCGAGGTGTAGACCAGGGAGGCGACAGCGTCCCACCACTGCGGGTCCGCGGGATCGGAGTACCGCTCCTGGAGCCACGCGCTGGGCAGGATGCCGGCGAACATGGACCGTTCGACGTCCACCAGCTCCGTGACCCGAACGGTCATCCCGAGCGAGTCGGCGATGCCGCGGGTGTGGTCGTAGAGGATCAGCGCCGCCAGGAGGGGCAGCCAGTCCAGCACGGCCCGGACGTGCTCGCGCAGCGGCCGACCCAGGCGCGCGGCCACGATGCCGATGACGATCCAGCCGGTCTGGCCGATCCGGTCCGTGGGGACCCCCACGGCGACGATGTAGACCACGAGCACCGTCAGGTAGACCGCGAGGCCGATCCGTGACAGCGGCCAGGTCCACGGCCGCAGCATCGCCGGAACGCTCGGGGCCGGGCTCGCCACCTCGGCGGCGTCGTCGCGGACATCACCCTTGCTCGCCGTCGCCGCGGACCCGTTGCCGGCCCCACGTTCGGGCATCCCGGCCCTCATCACACCTCGAAGTGGTCGGGGTCGGGTTCGCGGACCACCTCGGCACCCAGCGAGGTGAGCTGGCCGAGGAAGTCCGGGTAACCACGGTCGATGTGATGCACAGCCGACACCAGTGTCTCACCCTCGGCCGCGAGGCCGGCCAGCACGAGCCCGGCACCGGCCCGGATGTCGGGTGCCACCACCGGCGCAGCCGACAGATGCTGCCGACCGCGGACCACGGCGTGATGTCCGTCGGTGCGGACGTCGGCACCGAGCCGGGCGAGCTCGTTGACGAACATGAAGCGGGCCTCGTAGACGTTCTCGGTGACCATCGCCGTGCCTTCGGCGACCGCATTGAGCGCGACCACCATCGGCTGCAGGTCGGTGGGAAATCCCGGGTAGGGCAGGGTCACGACGTCGAACGCCTGCGGGCGACCCGACATGGCCACCCGGAGGCCCTCGTCGGCGGTGTCGATCGTGGCACCGGCCGAGGAGAGCTTGTCGAGCACGATCTCGAGGTGATCGGCCCGGCCGCGCGTCACCGTGATGTCGCCCTGGGTGATGACCGCCGCCACCGCCCAGGTACCGGTGACGATGCGGTCCGGCACCACCGTGTGCTCGGTCGGATGGAGTCGCTCGACCCCCTCGACCCGCAGGGTCGACGTCCCGATGCCGTCGATCTTGGCGCCCATGTCGACCAGCATGCGGCAGATGTCGACGATCTCGGGCTCGCGAGCGGCGTTGTCGATGACGGTCTCGCCGGCGGCGAGGGTGGCCGCCGTGACGAGGTTCTCGGTGGCGCCCACGCTGGGGAAATCGAGCCACACGCTCGCTCCGCGCAGACCCCTGGGCGCACGGGCCAGTACGAATCCGTGCTCCACCCGGACGGTCGCGCCGAGCCTCGCCAGGCCGGCCAGGTGCATGTTCAGCCCACGCGAGCCGATCGCGTCGCCGCCGGGCAGTGCCACGTCGGCGGCGCCACATCGCGCGACGAGCGGGCCCAGGACGGCGATCGAGGCGCGCAACCTGCGGACCAGGTGGTACGGGGCGGCGTAGGTGACCCGGGCCGGGACGTCGACGGTGACCGTGCGACCGTGGCGCTGCACGTCGACGCCGAGGCGACGGAGCAGTTCTGCCATGTAGTCGACGTCGGTGATCGCCGGGACGTCGTGCAGCGTGGTGCGGCCTTCGGCCAGCAGAGCCGCCGCCATGAGCTTGAGGGCGCTGTTCTTCGCGCCCTCGACCCGCACCTCGCCACGCAGCGACGAACCGCCGGTCACCCGGAATCTCTCCACCGACGAATCCTCCCACTTCGCCCCCCTGGCCGAGCCGCGCGGCACCGGCCGGCCGAAGCACCGTACGCCGTCCACCGGCGCTATGCGACGAGGTGGCGCCCCGGTGGTCCCGCCTCCAGCCAGGCGACGAACGCCATCGACGCGGCCTCGGTCATGGACAGGTCGAGCCGGCGGTGCCCGGTCTCACAGGTGAAGACGAGGTGGCCGGCCGGCAGGTCGTAGGCCTCTTCGGGATCGGGGTCGCGGCGGTCGAGGACGGTCACGTCGGGCCGGCGCAACGACCGTTTGGGCCGGCTGCCGTAGCTGAACGTGCGGAACCACTCGAGATCGTCGCCGCGGTAGCGCCCCACGCCGAAGACCCAGCCACCCCCCCACCCGTTGCCGCCGACCCGCAGGCACATGTCGAAGCCGCCCTCACGCTGGAGGACGCGACGGCGGAGGAACAACCCGCCCAGGGCGGCGACGATGACCAGCGCGAGCGCGGCGACGACGACGGCGACCCATTCGAGCAGCGTCATCGACCACGTCCTCCCGCGCCGGCCCGGTCAGCGTGCCCCGGCGGCCCGTAGCCGCGTCTCGGCCCGGCGCGTGGCCTCGGTGTCGTCGCCGGCCGCATCCAGCGCAGCCTCGGCGCGTCTGACGTCGATCTCGTCCGCCAGCTCCGCGATCTCGGCCAGGATGGTGACGACGTCGTCGGCGATCGACAGGAAGCCGCCGTGGACGGCGGCGCTCACGACCTGGTCGTCGGGCGTGCGGATCGTCACCGGACCCGTGACCAACAGCCCGAGCAGCGGCTGGTGGCCGGGCATGATCCCGATGTCGCCCTCCGTCGTGCGGGTGATCACGATGGTGGCCGCACCCGACCACACCTTCCGGTCTGCCGCCACAAGCTCGACGCGCAGTTCTGCCACCAGGTTCTCCCTCGAATGCACGTGCACATGCGCGCCACAGCGCAGCGCCGAGAATACCCGGGTCACGTGCGTGGGCGGCGCACAACCCCGGTGACATCCGCTGCTTTGCATGCGAGGCCCCGCCCAGACACCACAATGAGAGCCGGTCGAGGATGAGGCGCGACCGAGACTGCGCGCTACGGCACAGCAGGAGGGTCGGCAGGAGAAGGTTCTCGAAGGCTAGAGAACGAAGCCCGGGAACAAAGCGAGCCGCAACGTGCCAGACCCGAGCTTGGCCCGGCCTTCGAGAGCCTTCTCCCGCCGACCCGACAAAGGGAAGGAGTCAGGAAGCCAGCTTCGACGCCTTTTCCTCGGCCGTCTCGATGTTCCCCACCATGTGGAAGGCCTGCTCGGGCAGGTGGTCGTACTCACCCTTGCAGATGCCGTCGAAGGACTCCAGCGTCTCCGCGAGCGGCACGAACACGCCCGGCTGACCCGTGAACGCCTCGGCGGCGAACATGTTTTGCG
>JBOGDU010000079.1:0-16585 GCA_050743145.1 Jiangellaceae bacterium
CGGCCGCCACGACCCGCCCGCTCGACGACCGGACCGGAGCCGACACCGAAGCCACGCCTGGCTCGCGCTCGGCGACGCTCTGCGCCCAGCCGCGGCGGCGCACGGCGGCAAGCATGGTGGCCGTGAACCGCGCGCCCTGCAGGCCACGGTGCATGCGCTCGGGTTCTTCCCAGGCCAACAGGATCTGCGCAGCCGAGCCGGCCAGCATGGTGAGGGTGGCTCCGATCGGGATGGTGTCTCGCAGGCCTGTCGGCCGTTCGGCCGCGGCGACGCAGATGCGGTGGTCGCCCTGACGGCGGAACAGCTGAGCGCTCTCGCCGGTGGCCTCGCGCAGCCGCGCGAGGACGGGCCCGGCGGCAGCCAGCAGCCGGTCCTCGCCCGCCGCGGTCGCCAGTTCGCCCAGCCGTGGTCCGAGGATGAACCGCCCGTGCAGGTCGCGTGAGACCAGCCGGTGGTGCTCGAGCGCGACCGCGAGCCGATGTGCGGTCGGCCGGGCCAGGCCGGTGGAGTTGACGAGGTTGGCGAGAGTCGCCGGCCCCGCCTCGAGCGCCGACAGCACGAGGGCCGCCTTGTCCAGCACTCCCACTCCGCTAGAGTTGTCCATGACTCGATATTGCCATCTCAACATACGAGATGGCAACTAGCGCCACGCCGACGTCCGGACGACTATCCGTCCGGACGGATGGCCGCGCACGCCCAGCGAGAGGACCGGGTAGATGGGCAGGACCCTTGCCGAGAAGGTGTGGGACGCGCACGTCGTCCACCGAGCCAAGGGGGAGCCGGACCTGCTCTATGTCGACCTCCATCTGGTACACGAGGTCACCAGCCCGCAGGCGTTCGAGGGGCTGCGGATGGCCGGCCGCCGCGTCCGACGGCCGGACCTGACGATCGCGACGGAGGACCACAACGTGCCGACGGTCGGCATCGACCTGCCGATCGCCGACCCTGTCTCGCGTACCCAGGTCGAGACGCTGCGGCACAACTGCGAGGAGTTCGACATCCTGCTCCACCGCATGGGCCAGGCCGAGCAGGGAATCGTCCACATCATCGGCCCCCAACTCGGGCTCACCCAGCCGGGCATGACCGTGGTATGCGGCGACTCGCACACGTCTACCCACGGCGCCTTCGGCGCGCTCGCCGTGGGCGTGGGCACCAGCGAGGTCGAGCACGTCCTCGCCACCCAGACGTTGCCGATGCGACCCGTCAAGACGATGGCGATCACCGTTGACGGTGAGCTGCGCGCCGGGGTCACCGCGAAGGACGTCGTGCTCGCCGTGATCGCCACGATCGGCACCGGCGGCGGCCAGGGCTACGTCATCGAATACCGGGGCGAGGCGATCCGCGCGCTGTCGATGGAGGCGCGGATGACCATCTGCAACATGTCGATCGAGGGTGGCGCACGGGCGGGCATGGTGGCGCCGGACGAGACGACCTTCGCCTACCTCAAGGACCGTCAGCACGCACCGCACGGAGCCGACTGGGACGCCGCGCTCGAGGCGTGGCGCGAGCTGCGCACCGACGACGACGCGGTCTTCGACGCCGAGGTCGTCCTGCGGGCGGAGGAGATAGAGCCGTTCGTCACCTGGGGCACCAACCCGGGACAGGGCCTGCCGCTTTCCGCGACCGTGCCGGATCCGGCGTCGTTCGCCGATGAGGGTGCGCGCAACTCAGCGGAGCGCGCGCTCGAGTACATGGGCCTGGCACCGGGAACGCCGCTGCGCGAGATCGCCGTCGACACGGTCTTCCTTGGCTCGTGCACCAATGGCCGCATCGAGGACCTGCGTGCCGCCGCCGAGGTCATCCGTGGCCGGACGGTGGCCGACGGCGTGAGGATGCTGGTGGTCCCGGGCTCGATGCGGGTCCGTGCCCAGGCCGAGTACGAGGGCCTCGACGAGGTCTTTCTGGCAGCCGGGGCGGAGTGGCGGTCGGCCGGCTGCTCGATGTGCCTCGGCATGAACCCCGACCAACTCGCTCCCGGTGAGCGCAGCGCGTCGACGTCGAACCGGAACTTCGAGGGGCGCCAGGGCAAGGGTGGACGAACCCATCTGGTGTCTCCGCTCGTCGCGGCCGCGACGGCTGTGACCGGCCGGCTCGCCGCACCCGCCGACCTGCCCGAGTGCGTGGAGGCCTGAGGTCATGGACACGTTCACCGTCCACACCGGTACGGCATTGCCCCTACGGCGCAGCAATGTCGACACCGACCAGATCATCCCCGCCGAGTACCTCAAACGGGTCGCTCGCACCGGATTCGAGGACGGCCTGTTCGCGGCCTGGCGCAAGGATCCCGGTTTCGTGCTGAACCGCGCCGAGCACGCCGGCAGCTCGATCCTGGTCGCGGGAGCCGACTTCGGGACCGGCTCCTCGCGCGAGCACGCGGTATGGGCACTGCAGGACTACGGCTACCGAGCCGTGCTGTCACCTCGTTTCGGCGACATCTTCAGCGGCAACGCCGGCAAGTCCGGCCTGCTCACGGCCCGCGTCGAGCCGGACGTGGTCGAGCATCTCTGGGCAACGGTCGAGGCCGAACCGTCGACGCCCGTCACCGTCGATCTCGTGGCCCGCCAGGTGCGAGCCGGCGACACGGCCGCACCGTTCGAGGTCGACGACTACACACGCTGGCGCCTGCTCGAAGGCCTCGACGACATCGGCCTCACCCTGCGACACGTCGAGAAGATCGAGCGGTTCGAGGCGGTCCGGCCGCCCCGGCTGCCGAGGACCGTGACCACGGGCGCGTGACTTCCGAGGCCCGTGATTGTCACCACCTTCGTGGTCCGACGACCAGGGCGCACGCGACACGTGGGCAGGGATTCAGGTTTTGTCGTTGTGCGGACGGGAGATTCTCCCTAGCGTGCCGTTGCAATCGGGTTCACCACCCGACCGTCCGCAAGCTTGGGGGAAGCAGTGAACAAGTCGCAGCTCATCGACGAGCTCGCCGAACGATTCGACGGTAACCGCAAGGTCGCCGCACATGCACTCGACTCCGTCGTCGACGTGATCACCCGATCGGTGTCGAAGGGCGAGAAGGTCGTCATCACCGGCTTCGGCGCCTTCGAGCGATCCGTGCGCAAGGCGGGAACCGCTCGCAATCCCAGGACCGGTGACTCGGTGAAGACCCGCCGGAAGTACGTCCCGAAGTTCCGGCCGGGCAACGAGCTCAAAGAGGTCGTCAGCGGAGCCCGCAAGGCCCGCAAGCGGGTCTCCGACTCGCTGGCAGTCGTACCGGCTACCGCAGCGTCGGCGGCCGAGTCCGCGACACGCGCTGCCGCCTCCGGGCTTCGCGCCGCGGCCGGCGCGGCCCGCAGTGCGGCGGGCACGTCGTCGGCGAAGAAGGCACCCGCCAAGAAGGCACCGGCCAAGAAGGCGGCGGCCAAGACGGCTCCTGCCAAGAAGACGACCGCGAAGAAGACCACGGCCGCGAAGAAGACCACGGCCGCGAAGAAGACCACCGCCAAGAAGACCACGGCAAAGAAGACCACCGCGAAGAAGGCTCCCGCCAAGAAGACCTCGGCCGCGAAGAAGACTGCAGCCAAGAGGGTCGCGCCGCGGTAGGGCCCCAGCCTTCCCACGCGCACGCCCGCGTCAGTCGCGAAGTGTGGCCAGGGTCAGGAAGGTCACGCGGAGTGCTGCGCCGGATCCGGCCGTGCGGATCCGCACCCGCTGTCCCACCCGGGCCATGCGCAATGAGCCGGCACCGAACGCCTCACCGGTGTACGGCAGTTCGGTTCCGTCGTCGAGCAGCACCGTTCCCGATCTGGTGGCGGGGTCGAATGACGCGACCGTCGCCTGCACGGTAGGCGAGCGTAGCGGGAACGACGATGACTGTGCGCAGGGTCAGATCAGCGCGACGACGGCAGCAGTCCGAGGGCCGACCCCGAG
Source organism: Jiangellaceae bacterium (assembly GCA_050743145.1). Lineage (GTDB taxonomy): Bacteria > Actinomycetota > Actinomycetes > Jiangellales > Jiangellaceae > DASRTE01. The sequence goes on from JBOGDU010000079.1 coordinate 3,877, forward strand.
GCGCACCGCGTCCCACAGATCGACGGCGGTGTCGACGTCGCGGTGCACTGACGCTGTGTCGGGCACGGTGAGTTCGACAGCGCCGGCCGCGCGGTGTGCCGCGCGCGAGCGCCCGCCGAAGCGGGGCTCGAACCCACTCGCCAGCGTCACGGCGTAGAGCGTCGTCCCGGTTCCTGCGACGTCGCCCACGAACGAGACCGGGTACACCGTGGCCGCTTGCAAGGTGGTGGCCAGTTCATCGGGGCGGAGCGCCGGCAGGTCTGCGGACAGCGCAGCGATGTAGCGGTCGGGGTGGCGGCGGCGCACGACGTCCGCGCCGTGGCGCAGCGCAGCGTTGAGTCCGGCCGCCGGCTCGTCGGACACGACCAGTGCGCCGGCAGCCGAGGCCTCTGCGGCCGTCTGTGTGTCATCGGTGACGACCACGACGTCGGCCACGTCGGGACAGGCGAGAGCGGCCGCGACGGTGTCGGCGGCGAAGGCGCGGGCCAGCTCCGGACGGCGGGCGCCGGCGAGATCGGCCAGTCGGGTCTTGGCAACCTCAGGTCGCTTCACCGGCACGACGACCGACCAGCGAGGGGCGGTGGGCATCGTGGTCATCGTCGCAGCCCACCGGGCGGTGCGGCCGGAGGGGATCGACTCTGGCACTCTTGCGCAGGTCATACGGGCTCGGCGCGGCCGGGCTGACGACGAGGAGGGTGCGTGGCGGGTCCGAGACAACGGCTGGGCTTCTGGTACCGCCTCGTGGCCGGCATCCTGCGCCCGATCCTGATGGTGACGACCCGCCGTGACTGGCGCGGTGCCGAGCATCTGCCCGGCGTCGGCGTGGGCGTCGTCGTATCGCCGAACCACATCTCCTATGCGGATCCGCTGACGTTCGCGCACTTCCTCTGGGACAACGGCAGGGCGCCGCGCTATCTGGCCAAGGAGGCGGTGTTCCGCGTCCCCGTCGTCGGCAGGATCATCGCGGCCTGCGGGCAGATCCCGGTGTACCGGGAGTCCAGGAATGCGGCGCGGGCGTTTCGAGATGCCGTCGCCGCCGTGCGCGCTGGAGAGTGTGTCGGGATCTACCCTGAGGGGACGATCACCCGAGACCCGGGCTTGTGGCCGATGGCCGGCAAGACCGGTGCGGCCCGGGTCGCCCTCGAGACCGGCTGTGCGGTGATCCCCGTCGCGCAGTGGGGGCCGCAGGAGATCCTGGCCCCCTACTCGAAGCGGTTCCGCCTGCTGCCGCCCAAGACCGTGCACGTTCTGGCCGGACCACCCGTCGACCTCGACGACCTGCGCGGCCAGCCCATCACACCGGCGGTGCTCCGCGTAGCCACTGGCCGGATCCTCGACGCGATCACCGCACAGCTGGCCGAGCTCCGCGGTGAGCTGCCGCCCGCGACCCGCTTCGATCCCGATCAAGCGGGTGTGCCGCGAACCGGCCGGCCGACGGTGAAGCCTGCCCCCGAGGAGAACGCATGATCCGGGCAGGGGTCTTCGGCAGCGGATCGTGGGGAACGGCGTTCGCGCTCGTCCTCGCCGATGCCGGTACCGAGGTGGTCATGTGGGGTCGCCGTCCGGAGCTGTGTGACGCGGTCAACCGCACCCGTCGCAATCCCGACTACCTGCCCGACATCGAGTTGCCGCCGACGGTCCGGGCCACGCCGGAACCGGCCGAGGCGGCCGACGGCGCGGACCTGGTCGTTCTGGCCGTCCCGTCGCAGACGCTGCGCGCGAACCTGACGACCTGGGCTCCGAAACTGCCCGACGGCGCAGTGCTCGTCAGCCTGATGAAGGGCATCGAGCTGGGTACGGCGAAGCGGATGAGCGAGGTCATCGGTGAGGTGGCCGGCGCCGGCCCGGAGCGCGTCGCCGTCGTGTCCGGCCCGAACCTGGCCGGTGAGATCGCTCAGCGACAGCCCGCCGCCAGCGTGGTCGCGTGCGCGGACGAGTCGGTCGCCCAGCGGATCCAGCAGGCCTGCCATTCGCCGTACTTCCGTCCCTACACGAACACCGACGTCGTCGGGACGGAGCTGGGCGGGACCGTCAAGAACGTCATCGCTCTGGCCGTCGGCATGGCCGAGGGGCTGGGCTTCGGCGACAACACCCGGGCGAGCGTCATCACCCGTGGGCTGGCGGAGACAGCCCGACTGGGCGCATCGCTCGGCGCCGACCCGTACACCTTCTCCGGGCTTGCGGGTCTCGGTGACCTCGTGGCGACGTGCTCCTCACCGCTGTCGCGTAACCGGACGTTCGGAGAGAAGCTCGGCGAGGGTATGTCGGTTGCCGAGATCGTTGCCTCGACACGACAGGTTGCCGAGGGCGTGAAGTCGTGTGAGTCCGTCGTCGACCTGGCCAACCGGGTAGGGGTCGACCTGCCGATCGTCGAGCACGTGACCTACGTCGTGCGCGGCGAGATGACGCCGCTCGACATGTTGCGCAGCCTCATTTCGCGCACCGCGAAACCCGAACGCCACGGCCACTAGGAGCCGACTTCCGGCCGTGTTCGACGGCCTGCAGTTCAGGAGGGTAGTGGGTCGGAGACTGCCGCAGAGTTGACCACGAAGATGCAGAACGGATGACCGGCAGGGTCGGCGTAGACGCGTAGCGGCTCCTCAGGATCGTCGGAGCGGTCGCCGAGCAGTCGGGCGCCGAGGGCCAGGGCCCGCTCGTGTTGGACGTCGAGTTCCGCTGTCGTGGGCACCGACAGGTCCAAGTGCAGTTGCTGTGGGACCGGACCCTCCGGCCAGGTCGCCTCCGGTAGCGCAGCCACCTGTTGGAACGCCAATCGATTGTTGCCGGCGGGATCTCGCAGCACCAACCAGTCCTCACCGCTCGGGTCCGGCTCGCCGGCGACAGGTGGCTCATCACCCGGCCGGTACCGCAGCCCCAGCAGTCGACGGTAGAACTCCGCCAGCCCGCGCGCGTTCGTGGTGTCCAAGACCACCTGGACAAGCTCCGGGAACCCTCGCTCAGCCGGCACAGGACCACCTCCTCAGAACCAGACGCCTGGATCGAGATCGCCTGCCGACATCCTGGCGGAGCCCACCGACAGCCTGACCCGCGCCCATGCCAAGGGGGCATCGACAAGCCGGGATGGTCCCGATGGCCTTTGGGTCAGGCCGGCGCTTCGAGCGCGGCGGACAGATCCGCCCAGAGGTCCTCCACGTCCTCGATCCCCACCGACAGTCGGATCAGCGACTCTGGCACGGCGAGGCTCTCCTCCGGCCAGCGTCGGCGTCGTTCCAACGTCGACTCCACGCCACCGAGGCTGGTGGCGGTCACCCAGAGCCGCGTAGCCGCGCAGACCGCGTCCGCGGCGGCGGGTCCGCTGCGAACCTCGACGGCGACCATGGCGCCGAACCCGCGCATCTGCGCCATGGCACGGGCGTGGCCGGGGTCGTCGGGCAGACCGGGGTAGTGCACGCGCTCGACGGCTGGATGGGCGGCCAGCCGTGCCGCGATGACGCCGGCGTTGTGCTGCGCGCGCTCCACCCGCAGGTGCAGCGTGCGCATCCCACGCAGTGCGAGCCATGCCTCGGCCGGGCCGGGGATGCCGCCGTGGTACGTCCGGTGCGCGAGCAGGCGGTCGTAGGTCGCGTCGTCACGGGTGACCACCGCGCCGAGCACGACGTCGGAGTGCCCCGCGAGGTACTTGGTGAGGCTGTGCACCACGACGTCCGCGCCCAGGTCGAGCGGTCGCTGGTTGAGGGGAGTGGCGAAGGTGTTGTCCGCGCACGCGGCCACCCGGCGCTCACGCGCAGCCGTGAACAGCGCGGGCAGATCCGCGACGGCGAGCGTGGGATTGGCGGGCGACTCGGTCCAGAGCAGGGTCGCGCCCTCCATCGCCGCCACGGTCGCGTCGGTGTCGGCGACGTCCACCCGGCGGATCTCGAACGCACGGTTGGTCCTCAGCTGCTCGAAGAGTGTGGACGTCCCGCTGTAACAGATCTCGGGTGCGACCACCACGGACCGCTCCGGCAACGGGTCGAGGACGGCCGCCACGGCGGCCATCCCGGACGCGAACGCGAGGGCACGGCCGCCCTCGAGGGCGCCGACCACGTCTTCCAGTGCCGCCCACGTCGGATTGCCGTTACGTCCGTAGCCCACAGCGCCGCCCTCGACGTAGGTCGAGGCGAGCACCGGCGGCACGGACAGGGGAGCACCGGGCGCCTGTTCCGGCCGTCCGTTGTGGACGGTGATCGTTGCCGCTGCGAGCCCGGGTGGATGCGTCGTCTCTGGCGTCATGGTGCCGATTCTGGTGTGTCGGCGGGTAGGGTCGCGCCGGTGAGCGCTCCACAACCCCGCCGTGTCCGGGTCGCCGTCGTGTTCGGGGGACGCAGTTCCGAGCACGCGATCTCGTGTGTGACCGCCGGCAGCGTATTGCGGGTGATCGACCCCGATCGCTACGACGTCGTGCCGATCGGCGTCACGCCGAAGGGCCGGTGGGTGCTCGGGCCGGGCGATCCGGCTCGGCTGGCGATCTCGGACGGTCGGCTGCCCGAGGTGGCCGACGAGGGTGGCACGGTGGTGCTACCCAGTTCCCCTTCTTCGGCTGAGATCACCGTCAGCGAGCCGGGCGCCGTGCCGCGCGCCCTGGGGGAGGTCGACGTCGTGCTGCCGTTGCTGCACGGCCCGTACGGCGAGGACGGCACGCTGCAGGGCATGCTCGAACTCGCCGGCGTGCCGTACGTGGGCTCTGGGGTGCTGGCGTCCGCCATAGGCATGGACAAGCACTACATGAAGCTCGTGCTGGCCGCCGCAGGACTGCCGGTCTGCCGGCACGTGCTCGTGGACCCGGGGCCGTGGGAGCCTCAACGCGCGCGTGTCGCGGCCCAGGTGGCCGGGCTGGGCTGGCCGGTGTTCGTCAAGCCCGCACGGGCGGGGTCGAGCATCGGCATCACGAAGGTCGACGGTCCGGGTGGACTGGCGGCGGCCGTCCTCGACGCTCGCCGGCACGATCCGAAGGTCATCGTCGAGGAGGCCGTTCGCGGCCGCGAGGTCGAGTGTGGCGTTCTGCAGGGACGGCCGGGCGGGCCGCCGGACACCAGCGTCGTCGGCGAGATCAGGGTCGACGACACCCACGAGTTCTACGACTTCGACGCCAAGTACCTCGACGAGGAGCACGTCGCGCTCGATGTGCCCGCCGACCTGCCGGACACCATTGCCGAACAGGTTCGCTCCCTCGCGGCCCGCGCCTTCACGACGCTGTCGTGCGAGGGTCTCGCGCGCGTCGACTTCTTCCTCCGCGCGGACGATTCCCTGTTGGTCAACGAGGTCAACACCATGCCGGGGTTCACTCCGACCTCCATGTTCCCGATGTTGTGGGCCGCAACCGAGCTCGACTACCCGGCACTCGTCGACCGCCTTCTCACGACCGCCCTCGCCCGCCCGACCGGCCTTCGCTAGCCCGGCCATGGCTCGAGACCCGTCCCGCGCCGGTTCGAGCGCATCGAGTTCGGTCGCCTTCGCGGCCGCCGTCGGTGGCCTGGCCGGTGCCACGCTTTCCGGCCACCGAGGCGCCAGGGCTGCCGTCGTGGGCACGTTGTTCGGCGCCGCCGGTCTCGGGGCCTCCGAGGCGGTCGCTCGTGCGCGCCAGCGTCCCGGCGAGATTCCGGCGATCTGGCAGCGGATCGCGGTCAGCGCCGCCTTGGCCGCTCCGCTGGGCTGGGCCGCGGGGCGCGTCACCGGCGCTGGTCCACTCGCCGTCGGAGCGGTGACCGGGTCGACGGTCGGGGCGCTCGGGCTGCGTCCACAGAAGGTGGCGATGGGGCCTCTCGTGGGCGCCGCTGTCGGCCAGGCGTTCGCCTCCCGTCGGCGCCCCACGCCGGCGTCCGTGGTGGCCAGCAGCACGGTGCTCGCGTACCGGAGCCTGGCGGCACTGGTGTTTCGGGACGCGCAGGTGAGCCTGCTCGCCGAGCGGGTTGCGGCAGAAGACCTGCCGTTCGTGGTTCCGCTGCCGGCCCGCTCCCGATACGTGGGGACCGGGTACGTGGGTGAGCTGGCGGCCGCACTCGGTGGCACCTACGTTGCCGATGCGCCCGACACCGGCATCGTCGCCTCCCTTGACGAACTGGCCGGACCCCGCTTCGATCCCGGCGACGTCGATCCGCGGGTGCGGGAGTTCTATGAGCACACCACCCGGTTCGACCTCGACATCGTCCCGGAGTGGCGCTTGTGGGTGCGCCCGGGCTACCTGCTCTACCGAACGCTGGTCGCCCGCCCTCTTGGGCAGGCCAGCGTTCCGATGAACCAGCGCGAGGCGTTGCGTGGGATCCGCAGCCGCATCGACATGGTCGTCCCGGCCCGCCATGATGCGGTTGCCGTTCGCGGTTGGATTCGGTCCTTCGCCGACAACGACGAGCCCATCTACGTGGGCATCTACACCACGTACCGCCACGACGGTCGTGGATACGTCAGCGTCGGCTTCCCGCTTCCGCAGGCGAGCTTCACCGCCACGCTGCTGCCGCGCTCTCGCGCCGGGGGAGGGCTGACACTGACCAGCCGCGCCGATGACGACCATGCCGGCCACTACCTGACCTACATCGACCCGGCCACCGGGGAGCTCACCGCGTTGGCGGTCCACGGCTTCGCCGAGCACCTCGATGTATACGTCGAGCACGACGAGGTGCGGGCCGCCCACGCCTTCTGGGTGTTCGGGTTGCCGTTCCTGGTACTCCACTACCGCATCCGGCCCAAGCCGGCCGGAATCGACCTGTCCGGCCTGAGGGCGGGCGATTGAGGCGATGTCCGTCTCTCCGGAGTCCTTCCAGCAGCTACGGGTCGCGGTCGGGGAGGGTGTCGATGATCGCCGGGGCGAGGTCGGCGAGGACGTCGGCTTCGGGAGCGTAGTCGTCGGGCACGGCGACCTCCACGTGGACGCTGCGGTCGGCGACGGTGAAGAAGGTGCCTCCCTCACCGTCCACGGGCAGCCAGCCGACCCGGTCGACGTCGAGCAATTGCGCGTCGGGGCTGTACTCGCCTGGCAGCGGGACTCCGCACCGAAGCACTACGGCGGGATCGCCCCACGCGGCCACGTAGGGTGACTCCGGCTCGGTGTCGCGGCGCACGGCGTCGGACACGACGTCCGGCAGCGCCTCGGACAGCGCGGCGCACGCCTGCGAGGTTCCCCGCTCCGGATCGTGGGGCGGAACCTCGACGGCACCGATCCCGCAGCCACCGAGCAGAAGCATGGCGACGCCCGCCGCGCCCACGCGAACGGGCCGTGACGGGCGTCGGCGACGAGAGGTCGTGATCAGATGTGGACGACCGGGCAGGTGAGCGTACGGGTGATTCCGTCGACCCCCTGCACGCGGGCGACCACGAGCTTGCCCAGCTCGTCGACGTTGCGGGCCTCGGCCCGCACGATGACGTCGTAGGGGCCGGTGACGTCCTCGGCGAGCGTGACCCCCTCGATGTGGGCGATCTCGCGCGCGACATCGGCCGCCTTGCCGACCTCGGTCTGGATGAGGATGTAGGCCTGCACCACCACGCGCGTCCTCCAGTCTCTGGGCCAAGATGTCCCCGAACGTCGCCGCAAACCTACACGTGGCCGGATCGACGAGGGAGATCCATGTCAGACAAGCTGGCTGACCTGGGGGAGTTCGGCCTGATATCGGCCATCACGGCGCGGCTGCCGCAGGGTGATGGGGTGCTGGTCGGTCCGGGGGACGACGCAGCCGTGCTCGCTGCGCCGGACGGCCGGATGGTGGCGACGACCGACCTGCTGGTCGAGAACCGGCACTTCCGTCGCGACTGGTCCTCGGCCGTCGACGTCGGGCACAAGGCGGCCGCGCAGAACCTGGTCGACGTGGCCGCGATGGGTGCGGTACCGACCGCATTGCTGGTCGGGCTGGGGGCGCCGCCGGACCTCCCAGCGGACTGGGTGCTGGGTCTGGCCGACGGGCTGCGGGAGGAATGCGAACCGTTGCGGGCATCGGTCGTGGGTGGGGACCTCGTGCGGTCTGAGTTGATCGTGGTCTCGGTGACGGCACTGGGCGATCTCGACGGACGGCAGCCGGTGACCCGAGGCGGTGCGCGATCGGGCGACGTCGTCGCGGTGTGCGGGCGGCTGGGCTGGGCCGAAGCGGGCTTCCGGGTGCTCAGCCGGGGGTTCCGCTCGCCGCGGGTCCTGGTGGAGGCACACCGTCGCCCGACGGTTCCTTACGACGCCGGGCCGGAGGCGGCGGACCTGGGCGCGAGGGCGATGGTCGACGTCAGCGACGGCCTGCTGGCCGACCTCGGCCATGTGGCCACCGCGAGCGGAGTGGGGATCGACGTGGACCCGGGCGCGTTCGACGTTCCGGGCCCGATCCGCGACGCGGCAGCCGCACTCGGCGCCGAACCGCTCGACTGGATCCTCACCGGTGGTGAGGACAACGCATTGGCGGCGACGTTCGCCGCGGACACCGACCTGCCCGAGCGGTGGCGGCCGGTGGGCCGGGTGACAGCCGGCGAGGGTGTGACGGTGGGTGGTGTGGTCTTCGAGGGCGTCACGGGTCACGCCCATTTCCGTTGACTCAGCGGGCGACCTTGCCGGCCTTGAGGCACGAGGTGCAGACGTTGAGCCGTTTCGGCGTGCCGCCGACGACGACGCGCACGGACTGGACGTTGGGGTTCCAGCGGCGGGGGGTCCGGCGGTGCGAGTGCGAGATCGAGTTGCCGAAGCCCGGGCGCTTGCCGCAGACGTCGCAGGTGGCAGCCACGGGAGACTCCTAGTCAGCGGGTTGACGAGACGAGACGATGGTTCGCCCGGGCAGGACCCGCCGCGGGCAACCGGTGAAGGATACCTGGTCCGCGCCGGTGATCCCAAACCGCGAGGCGGCAAGCGGACGGTCGGTCGTGGCCCGCCGTGGTCGTCCCGTCGCCGGCGCGGGTTACCCTCCACGCCAGGTGCCCGGGAGGACGGGAGGCGCTGGTGAGTGTCGCGGACGTCGAGCGTCTGCTGGATGCAGGGGTCGTCCTGCGCTGGTGCCGCGCCGCCCAGTCCGCGATGGCGGAGGCGCGCGAGGAGATCGACGCGCTCAACGTGTATCCGGTTCCCGACGGCGACACCGGCACGAACCTCTACCTGACCCTCGAGTCCGCCACCCAGGCGGCCGAGCAGGCCTGCGCCGACAGTTCACCGTCGATCGGGCCGGTGCTGCAGGCCGTGGCCCGTGGCGCCTTGCTCGGTGCGCGCGGCAACTCGGGGGTGATCCTCTCCCAGATGCTGCGGGGTGTCGCCGAGGTGCTCGGCGGGGACGACGGGGTGCGCCCGGAACCGGTCGTGTTCGCGGCGGCGCTGACCAGGGCGGCAGACGCCGGCTACGCGGCGGTGGCCAGCCCGGTCGAGGGCACGATCCTCACGGTGGCCCGGGCGGCTTCCGACGCGGCAACCGAGCGCGCCGGGGTGCCGGGCGCGAAACTTTCCGATGTCGCTCTGGCGGCGACGAAGGCTGCCCGCAAGGCGCTGGCCCGCACGCCGGACCAACTCGACGTCCTGCGTCGTGCAGGGGTCGTCGACGCGGGTGGCCGCGGCCTCGCGGTGGTTCTCGACGCCTTCGACACCGTGCTGACCGGTCGGCGCCCCTTGGCCTACCCACGGACGGTCGGCGGGCAGGTCGCGCCCGCTGTCGCGGCCGACCTGGAGGAAACCGAAGGCGCCCCGAGCTTCGAGGTGATGTATCTCCTGGACGCGCCGGCCGACGCGATCCCTGCGCTTCGGGGGTCGCTCGAGCCACTGGGCGATTCCCTGATCGTCGTCGGCGGCGACCCGTTGTGGAACGTCCACGTCCACGTCGACGACGCCGGTGCCGCGATCGAGGCCGGCATGGCGGCCGGACGCCCACATCGGATCCGCATCACCTACCTGGCCGAACGGGTCACGCGCCCCGACCCGACCTCCACCGGCCGCGCAGTGGTGGCCTTCGCGGCGGGCGACGGTCTGGCCGCCCTGTTCGAGTCCGTCGGCGCCACCGTCGTCCGGACGCCTATCGGTCGGCGCCCGTCGACCGCAGAGATGCTGGACGCCATCCGCCGCGCTGGCGCCGGCGAGGTCGTGCTCCTGCCGAACGAGCGCGACGGCGTGCCGGTCGCCGAAGCAGCCGCCGCCGAGGCCCGGGCGCAGGGCACCCGGGTGGCGGTGATCCCCACCCGGGCGCAGGTCCAGGGCATCGCCGCCACCGCCGTGCACGAACCCGCCCGCGCATTCGACGCCGACGTCGTAGCCATGACCACCGCGGCCGGGCACACGCGCAACGGCGCGGTCACGGTGGCGGCGCGCGAGGCCGTCACGTCCGCAGGGGTCTGCCATCCCGGCGACGTCCTCGGCGTGATCGAGGGAGACTTCGTCGTGATCGGGACCGGCCTGTCGGCCGTGGCCATCGACGTAGCCGAGCGGATGCTCTCGGCCGGGGGAGAACTGGTCACGCTGGTCACCGGTGCCGACACCGACCCCGCACTCGCCGACGCCGTGGTCACGGCCGTGCACCGATCCCATCCTGAGGTGGACACGGTCGTGTACGACGGGGGACAGCCGCGCTACCCGCTGTTGATCGGGGTCGAGTGATGCCGGCGCAGTGGGACGATCCGCTCGGCAAGGTCCTCGGAGGGCAGACCGCCAAGGCGCTCGCCACCTGCCTCGACATCCACACGGTGGGTGATCTGGTACGCCACTACCCGCGCCGGTACGCGGAGCGTGGACAGCTCACCGACCTCGACTCGCTGCGGCTGGACGAGCAGGTCACCGTGCTCGCGATGGTCGAGGACGTCCGGACGCGTTCCATGAAGACACGCAAGGGCGGCATCACCGAGGTCGTCGTCACCGACGGCTCCGGCCGGCTGGTGCTGACGTTCTTCAACCAGCGCTGGCGGGAGCGCGACCTGCAGCCCGGTCGGATCGGCCTGTTCGCCGGCAAGGTCGGCGTCTACCGGCGGCACCGCCAGCTGGCCCATCCCGACTACGTCCTCCTCCCCGAGGGCACCGACGTCACCTCGGCGGCGGAGGAGTTCGCCGACAAGCTGATCCCGGTCTACGCGGCCACCGCCAGCCTGGCGACCTGGAAGATCGGCCGATGCGTGCAGGTCGTGCTCGACACGCTCGGCGCCGTACCCGACCCCATACCACCCGAGGTCCGGCGACGCATGGGTCTCATGGACGCGGCGTCGGCGCTGCGGACCGTCCACCGACCCGCCTCGCGCGAGGATGCCGAACGGGCCCGGCACCGCCTGCGGTTCGAGGAGGCATTCGTCCTGCAGGTCGAGCTGGCCCGTCGGCGCGAGTCGGCGGCGGCGCTGCCCGCGGTACCCCGCAAGCCGGTGTCCGGCGGACTCGTCGACGCACTGGACGCGCGCCTGCCGTTCCGGCTGACCGACGGTCAGATCAGGGTCGGCGACGAGATCGCCGCCGACCTGGCCCGTGCCCACCCGATGCACCGCCTGCTCCAGGGCGAGGTCGGCACGGGCAAGACCGTCGTGGCGTTGCGGGCGATGCTCGCCGTGGTCGATACCGGTGGCCAGGCGGCGCTGCTGGCGCCGACCGAGGTGCTCGCCCAGCAGCACCTCCGGTCGCTGCGGGATCTGCTGGGTCCGCTGGGTGAGCGAGGCCTGCTCGGCGGCTCCGAGGTCGGCACGCGCGTCACCCTCGTGACGGGGTCGATGGGCACGTCCGCGCGGCGGGAGGCACTGCTCGACTCGGTGTCCGGCGACGCGGGAATCGTGGTCGGAACCCACGCGCTGCTCGAGGAGCGGGTCCAGTTCGCCGACCTCGGGCTCGTTGTCGTCGACGAGCAGCACCGGTTCGGCGTCGAACAGCGGTCAGCGCTGGCCGCCAAGGGCGCGGGCGACGCGCGGCCCCACGTGCTGGTCATGACCGCCACGCCTATCCCGCGCACCGTCGCGATGACCGTCTTCGGCGACCTGTGGGTGTCGACGCTGAGCGAACTCCCGGCCGGTCGCGCCGACGTCCTCACCCACGTGGTCCCGGTCGACGAGAAGCCCCACTACCTCGAGCGGGCCTGGACCCGGACCCGCGAGGAGGTCGCGAGGGGCAACCGGGTCTTCGTGGTCTGCCCGCGGATCGGCGGCGACGGAGTCGAGGCCGACGCCGAGCCGACCACGGACGGCGATGACACCGGCGACGACACCGGCCGGCGGCCGATCGCGGTGCTCGAGCTGGTCGAGATGTTGCGTGCCGGCCCTCTCGCCGGCGTCGAGATCGAGGTACTGCACGGGCGGCTCGGTCCGGAGGCGAAGGACCAGGCCATGCGCCGGTTCACCACCGGACAGGCACCGGTCCTGGTTGCCACGACGGTCATCGAGGTGGGTGTGGACGTGTCCACGGCCTCGACGATGGTGGTCATGGATGCCGACCGTTTCGGCGTATCCCAGCTCCACCAGTTGCGCGGGCGCATCGGGCGCGGCGAGGTGCCGGGCCTGTGCCTGCTCGTCACCGACGCCCCGGCGGGCACGCCGGCGCGCGAGCGCCTCGAGGCGGTGGGGTCCACCCGCGACGGGTTCGCGCTTGCACGCGTCGACCTCGAGCAGCGCCGCGAGGGCGATGTGCTCGGCGCCGCCCAGTCCGGGCGCAGGTCGAGCCTGCGGCTGTTGTCGGTGATCCACCACGAGAACCTCATCCTCACCGCACGTGAGGCCGCCAGTCTCTACGTGGCCGACGACCCCGAACTACGACGTTGGCAGCCGCTCGCCGACGCCGTCGCCGAACTGTCCGGCGACGAGCGAGCCG
>JBOGDU010000080.1:0-4944 GCA_050743145.1 Jiangellaceae bacterium
TCCAGACGGCGAGTGGTCGCGCCGCGAACAGGCCGGCGTCCACGACGCCGATGCGGCGACGCGGCACCGGCTCGCGGCGGCGAACCGTGCCTACGAGGACCGCTTCGGCCACGTCTACCTCGTCTGCGCGACCGGGAAGAGTGCGGAGGAACTGCTGGCGATCCTTGCAGGCCGCCTCCGCAACGACCCGCTGTCCGAGCGGGGGACCGTCCGGGCCGAACTGGGAAAGATCAACCGCATCCGCCTGCAGAAGCTGCTCGGGGATGCCCGGACGGAGGGCGAGCCGTGAGCACCGTCACGACGCATGTGTTGGACACCGCACGGGGCCGCCCGGCCGTCGGCGTCGCCGTCCGTCTGGAACGCGTCGTCAGCGGCGGGTCCGAGCCCGTTGCCAGCGCGGCCACCGACGGCGACGGACGGGTGCGCGACCTCGGCGCCGACGACCTGATCGCTGGAACGTACCGGCTGGTGTTCGGCACGGCCGACTACTTCTCCGGCCTCGGCGTCGAGACGATCTACCCGCAGGTCGCGGTCGAGTTCAGCCTGGCCGATCCCGGCGAGCACTATCACGTCCCCCTGCTGCTGAGTCCGTTCGGCTACTCGACCTACCGGGGCAGCTAGCGATGGGCATCGTCCTCGGCCCCAACAGCTACGGGAAGGCGGAGAACCGCCTCCTGCGGATCTACCGCGACACGCCACGGCACGAGATCCGCGACCTGTCCGTGTCCACGTCGCTGAGCGGCGACTTCGACGCGGCTCACGTGGCGGGCGACCAGGCGAAGGTGCTGCCGACGGACACCCAGAAGAACACGGTGTTCGCCTTCGCCAAAGAGCACGGTGTCGGGCAGATCGAAGACTTCGCGCTCACCCTCGGGCGGCACTTCGTCGACGAGATCGAGCCCGTCCACGGTGCCCGGATCGAGGTCGAGGAGTACGCGTGGGACCGCATCGAGGTCGATGGGCAGGGTCACGACCACTCGTTCGTCCGCCGTGGCCAGCAGGTGCGGACGGCGACGGTGACCGTCGAGGGCGACGGTCGTGCGTGGGTGGTCTCGGGGCTGAGGGATCTGACGCTGCTCAAGTCCACCGGATCGGAGTTCCGCGGCTTTCTGACCGATCGGTACACGACCCTGGCCGAGACGCGCGACCGGATCATGGCGACTTCGCTCATCGCCCGGTGGCGGTACCTGAACCTCGAGGTCGACTGGGCTGCGTCCTACGCGGGCATACGCGCGATCCTGCTGGCAGGGTTCGCGACCACGCACAGCCTCGCCCTGCAGCAGACCCTGTGGGAGATGGGACGAGGCGTCCTCGAGCAGCGTCCGGAGGTCGCCGAGGTCAGGCTGTCGGCGCCGAACAAGCACCACTTCGTCGTCGACCTGGCGCCGTTCGGGCTGGAGAACCCGAACGAGGTGTTCTATGCCGCCGACCGGCCCTACGGCCTCATTCATGCCTCGGCGCTCCGCGACGACACACCCGCGGCCGGTGCCGCGTGGACAGACTGAGGCATGGTCATTCGGGCAGCGACCGAAGGGCGAGGAACAGGTCCACCCTGTCCTCGAATCGCGAGATGTCTCGGCCGGTCAGCGCCTCGACGCGGGAGATGCGGTAGCGCACCGAGTTGACGTGCAGGTGCAGCGCCTCAGCACACCGGCTCCAGGACCCGTTGGCCTCGAGGAAGGCGCGCAGCGTTGCGACCAGGTTGCCGCCGTGGCGTTCGTCGTGGTCGAGGACCGGGCCCAGCACACGAGCGGCGAAGGTCCGCCGCACGTCGTCGGGTACGGCGGCCAGCAGGAGGACATGGGACGTGACCTCGTCGACGGTCACGACCGCGACCGGGCCGCCGCGGAGGGCGGCGAGCCGCTGCGCATGCCGTCCCTCGTCCAGAGCACCGGCCAGAGCGTCCCGCGCCACGACACCGGACACCCCGACCGCCAACCGCGTTCCGCGCAGTCCGGCCTCGAGCCGCTGCAGCGCCGCACGCACCTTCCCGACCGGATCGTCCACCCCGGCGACCGGGACCAGGGCGACCACCTGGTCCTGATGGACGCCGGTGACCGGCAGGTCGGCCAGATGGAGCCCGGCGTCGTGCAGGACGTCTCGCGCGCGACCGATGAGATCCGGGCGGTCCGGGAAGGTCGCGACCGCGACGAGGAACGGACCCGCCGGATCGACGCCGAGGTCGTTGATCCGGGCCGCGGTCTCGGGCCGCGTCGCCCGTCCCGCAGCGACCAGGTCCACGACCTCGTCGGCGATCCGCCGCTCCACCCGCCGGCCGTCCTCCAGGCGCGACCGTTCCAGGGCCACCGCCGCCGTGAGGTCGTCGACCGCCGACAGCATGTCGTCTGACCACTCGCGATGGTCGCCGTGGCCGACGAGGAACCAGGACGTCACCTCCTGGCCCAGCCGAGATCCGACCGGCAGGACGGTACGGCTGCCCGCGGACGTGGCGACGACAGCCGGCAACGGGTCGACGAGGAAGGCCCGGGTCAATGCGTCGAGATCCGTGGGAGTCATCAGACCGCCGGCCGCCACCTCACGGCCGGTCGGCGTCATCACCCCGCAAAGCGACCCGACCTCGTCGGCCACGAGGCCGAGCAGCGCCGCCACGCCCCGGCCCTCTGCGACGGCCGACAGCAGTCGGCGCTGGCGGTCGCGCACTACGGCCAGGCCGTGTTCGCGCTCGGCCTCCTGCTCCCGCGCGACCCGGTCGCTGACCTGGCTGAACGCCACCTCGACCGGGACGCTGAAGACGGCGATCCCGCGCTCATGACACGCCCGTACGAGATCGGCGGGTACCGAGCCCAACGCCGCCTCGCCCGCGCCGAGTGCGACGACGTCGAACTCCACGAGCGCATCGGTGAAGGCCGCACTGTCGGCGGAACCGCGGTGCCACATCAGCCCGGTGAGCACGAGCGCACCGGTGCGGAGGTACCGCCGGGGATCGAGCAGGTCGATCGTGGTCACCGAGGTCAGTGGCCGGTCCAGGGACTGCTCGCCGTCGAGCAGGGTCAGCCGCAGGTCCGGATCGGCGAGAAGCTCCCTCAGCCGCATTGGAGGATCATACAAACGGGCGGCTCCGATCGGGTCCGTGATTCGTGCTCCGTGCGGATGGCCCGGTGCTGGGGGCGCGGGGTCTACTACCTGCAACCGACGGGGAGTACGGGCATGGAGTTCCTGCAGCCGCCGACGTGGGCAGACGCCCTCGCGGCGAAGGCAGAACGGCCGGACGCGGTGCCGCTGGCAGGCGGCACCGACGTCATGGTCGAGCTGAACTTCGACCAGTCCCGGCCCGAGGCGCTGCTCGACCTGACCCGGGTGGACGACTTGGCCATGTGGTCGTACGAGGGTGACCACATCCGGCTGGGAGCGGGCGTGTCGTACACCCGGGTCATCTCCGAGCTCGAC
This sequence comes from Jiangellaceae bacterium, assembly GCA_050743145.1. Lineage (GTDB taxonomy): Bacteria > Actinomycetota > Actinomycetes > Jiangellales > Jiangellaceae > DASRTE01. The sequence continues at coordinate 3,409 of JBOGDU010000080.1, forward strand.
GTCCACCTCCCGGGCCTGGCCAAGGCGTCGCGGACCGTGGGCTCACCGCAGATCCGCAACCGGGGCACCATTGGCGGCAACCTCGGAGCGGCCTCGCCCGCGGGCGACGCCCATCCACCGCTGCTGGCCGCCGGGGCCGTGGTCGAGGTCGAGTCGACCCGCGGGCTCCGTGAGATCCCGGTGTCGGAGTTCTACACCGGCGTGAAGCGCAACGCGCTGGCGCCGGACGAGTTGATCAAGTCGATCCTCGTCCGGATCGCGACCGGTCCACAGGAGTTCTCGAAGATCGGCACCCGCAACGCCATGGTGATCGCCGTGTCGTCGTTCGGCCTCGCGCTGTTCCCGGGGGAGAGGCGGGTCGGCACAGGCATCGGTTCGGCCGCGCCGACCCCTCGCCGTGCCGTCGATGCCGAGCGCTTCGTTGATGCGGCGCTGGACTGGGACGGTCTCGGACCGATCCACGACGACGTCGCCCGCCGTTTCGGGGACCTGGTCGTGGCTGCGGCGTCTCCCATCGACGACGTGCGGGGGACGGCGCGCTACCGGCTCCACACGCTGTCGGTCATGGCCCGGCGCACCCTGGGCTGGGCATGGCACGCCTACCGGAAGATGTGATGCAGCCGTGCGAGTCACCGCCACCGTCAACGGCGAGAGCCGTGAAGCCGACGACGTCTGGGAGGGGGAGAGCCTGCTGTACGTCCTGCGGGAACGGCTGGGCCTGCCCGGGTCGAAGAACGCGTGCGAACAGGGCGAGTGCGGGTCGTGCACGGTTTACCTCGACGGCGAGGCGGTGTGCGCCTGCCTCGTGGCTGCGGGACAGGCCGAGGGCCGCGAGGTCCGGACGGTCGAAGGCCTGAGCGCGGGCGACACCCTCGACCCGGTGCAGCGTGCCTTCATCGACGCGGGCGCGGTCCAGTGCGGGTTCTGCACGCCCGGCCTGGTGGTGGCCGCCCACGACCTGCTCGAGCGGGTGCCCCAGCCGGAGGACGCCGAGATCAGGGAGGCACTGGCCGGCAACCTGTGCCGCTGCACGGGCTACGAGAAGATCCTCGACGCCGTCCACCTGGCCGCCGCGCAGAAGGCGGGCTGAGTCGTGGCGGTCCCTCCTGGTCTCGAGACCGAGGCGCCGGTACGACCACCGGACGTGTCTCGAGCTCGCGGTGAGGGCGGGATCGGCCAACGTGCCTCCCGCCCCGACGGAACGCTCAAGGTCAAGGGCGAGTTCGCGTTCTCCAGCGACCTATGGGCCGCTGACATGCTCTGGGGCACCACGCTGCGCAGCCCACACCCACACGCGCGGATCGCCTCGATCGACCTCGGTCCGGCGCTGGCCACGACCGGCGTCCACGCGGTGCTGACCTACGACGACGTGCCAGGCCGGAAGGTCTACGGGCTCGAGCATGCGGACCAGCCGGTTCTGTGCGACGGGACGGCGCGCTTCCACGGTGAGCCGGTCGCGATCGTGGCGGCCGACCACCCCGAGACCGCCCGCCGTGCGGCGGCGAGGATCGTCGTCGACTACGAGGTGCGCGAGCC
>JBOGDU010000081.1:0-3724 GCA_050743145.1 Jiangellaceae bacterium
AGGCAGTTGCCCATGCTGCGGCCATGGACGGGGCCTACGACCGTCCGGGCGCGGTCAGAGGCGGGCGAGGGCGTCGCGAAGGGGGTCGAGGCCGAGAGCGCCCAGGTCGAGCGCGGCTCGGTGGAACTCCCTGAGGTCGAAGGCGTCGCCCTTGCGGGCCCGCGCGTCGTCGCGCGCGGCCATCCAGATCCGCTCTCCGACCTTGTACGACGGCGCCTGGCCAGGCCAGCCGAGGTAGCGGTCGACCTCGAACCGAAGTGTCGCGTCCGGCATCCGGGTGTGCTTGCGCATGAACGCGTAGACGGAGTCGGACGTCCACGGGCCGGCGTCGAGGCCGTCCCGGCGGACGAGCTCGTCGGGCACGTCCAGTCCCAGATGCACGCCGATGTCGACGACGACGCGAGCCGCACGGGTGGCCTGGCCGTCGAGCATGCCGAGCCGGTCGCCGGGATCGTCGAGGAAGCCGAGGTCGGCCATCAGCCGTTCGGCATAGAGCGCCCAGCCCTCTCCGTGGCCGGAGACCCAGCACAGCAGACGCTGCCACCGGTTGAGGACGTCATGGCGGTACACCGCGTGGGCGATCTGGAGATGATGCCCCGGCACACCCTCGTGGAAGACCGTCGTGGTCTCCTGCCAGGTCGAGAAGTCCTCGACGCCTTCCGGCACCGACCACCACATCCGGCCGGGCCGCGAGAAGTCCTCGCTCGGGCCCGTGTAGTAGATGCCGCCATCCTTGGTCGGCGCGATACGACACTCCAGTCGCTGGATCGGCTCGGCGATGTCGAAGTGGACGCCGTTCATCGCCGCCACGGTGCGATCGGACAGGTCCTGCATCCAGTCCCGCAAGGCATCGGTGCCGTGGATGCGGCGGTCCGGATCGGCCTCGAGGGCGGCGACTGCTTCGTCGACCGAACCGCCGGGCACGATCTGTCCGGCGACCTGGCGCTCTTCCGCCTCGATCCGGTCCAGCTCGGCGAGACCCCAGGCGTAGGTCTCGTCGAGATCGACCCGGGCGCCGAGGAAGTAGCGGCTCGCGATCGCGTACACGTCACGGCCCACGGCGTCGTTCTCGCGTGCCCGCGGCGCGACGTCCTCGGACAGGTAGAGCGCGAACCCCTCGTAGGAGGCGGTCGCCGCCACGACGCCGGCGTCGAGCTCCGCGCGCACGGCATCAGGCGCCGGCGCCACCAGGTCGGTGAAGAAGCCGTCGGCCGCACGGTGGATCTGTGGGACGACGGCGAGGACCTGCCGCCGCGCCGGTGGCCTGCCGACCGCGATCTCTGCCTCGAGGGTCCGGCGGTACCCGTCGACGGCCGTCGGCAGGTCGTGGAGGCGGCGCGCGACGTTGCGCCAGTGCTCCTCGGTGTCGGTGGGCATGAGGTCGTAGACCTCGCGCGTGGAGTGCCACGGGCTGGCGAGCACGTTGAGGCCGACGTCGAGCCCGGCCTCGTTCAGCTCCACCTCGAGCCCGAGCCGCTCCTTCATCGCCTCGCCGGCCACGCGCTCGCGCTCGTCGCGGGCCGTAGCGGTCTCGAGGTCGCGGAGGGTCCGCTTGGCGAGCTCGACCCGTTCGGCGTAACCCTCGGGTGACAGATCTGTCGTCTCGCCGTCGTGGCCCGGGATGCCGGCGTACGTGGCCTCGTAGGGGTTCAGCGCCGCGAAGGCGCCGACGTAGGCATCGGCGATCGCGTCAACGGTGCGTGGGGTCTCATGGGTCACGAGCCTCGACCCTAGACCTGCGGGCAGTGCGCCCAACAGGATTCCCCGGCGAGCCGCGGCACGCACGACCTGTACACGGCCGCCGCACCGCCGTGTTTCGCGCCTCCGAAGGGTGGCACACCACGCGGTTGTGCGTGGCACACCGAGTGGGTCTAGGCGCGTGCTATTTGCCCGGTTTGTGGAGCTGTTCACCGTGCCACGTCGGTCCGCGGACCAATGAGCAAGGGTCTACCCGCGAGACGTTTCAGCGCGGGCGGGCACTGTCTCGCCATCCGGTCGCGCCATGCGGTAGTGGCGCCCGGACGGACCGCCAGTACGCCGCCCAGGTCGAGGGTCGCTTGGACTGCGCCAATTCGTCGGCTCGCCGCGCGGCGAGGGCGGCGACCAGCGCCGCCAACTCGTCCGCCGTCGGCTCGCCCTTGACGACCTCGAGCTCTGGCTCCGTGCCCTCACTCATGTCGCTTCCTCCGGGCCCAGGTTCGCTGCTGCGCGACCTCGAATCGCTCCTCCACGTCGTTCGAGTGGACCGCTCATCGGGACCTCACAGCGGGATGTTTCCGTGCTTCTTCGGAGGCATGGTCGCGCGCTTGGTCCGCAGCGCCCGCAGCGCCTGCGATACAGCTACCCGGGTGTGCGACGGCGCGATGACGCTGTCAACGTACCCTCGCTCCGCGGCCAGGTAGGGGTTGGCCAGCGTGTCCTCGTACTCGGCGACGAGTTCGCTGCGGCGGGCGTCCGGATCGGTGGCCTCTGCCAGCTCGCGCTTGTACAGGATGTTCACCGCGCCCTGCGCCCCCATGACGGCGATCTGGGCCGTGGGCCACGCCAGGTTGATGTCGGCCCCGAGGTGCTTGGAACCCATGACGTCGTAGGCGCCGCCGTACGCCTTGCGGGTGATGACGGTGACGAGGGGGACGGTGGCCTCGGCGTACGCGTAGATGAGCTTGGCGCCGCGACGGATGATGCCGTTCCACTCCTGGTCGGTGCCGGGAAGGAAGCCGGGTACGTCGACGAAGGTGAGCACCGGCAGGTTGAAGGCGTCGCAGGTCCGGACGAACCGGGCGGCCTTCTCGGAGGCGTCGATGTCGAGCGTTCCGGCGAAGTGCAGCGGCTGGTTGGCGACGACCCCGACAGATCGGCCCTCGACCCGACCGAGGCCCACCACCATGTTCGGCGCGAACAGCGGATGGATCTCGAGGAACTCGCCGTCGTCGACGACGCCTTCGATGACACGGTGCATGTCGTAGGGCTGGTTGGCGCTGTCGGGGACGATGACGTCGAGTACTTCGTCCGCGGCCGTCACCGCCAGCTCGGACTCGGACGGGTAGGACGGTGGGTCGTCGAGGTTGTTCTGCGGTAGGTACGACAGCAATGCGCGGACGAAGTCGATCGCGTCGGTCTCGTCGGTGGCCATGTAGTGGGCGTTGCCGCTCTTGGTGTTGTGCGAGCGGGCGCCGCCGAGTTCCTCGAAGCCGACGTCCTCACCGGTCACCGTCTTGATCACGTCCGGTCCGGTGATGAACATGTGTGACGTGCCATCGACCATCACGGTGAAGTCGGTGATCGCCGGCGAGTACACCGCACCGCCCGCGCACGGCCCCATGATCAGCGAGATCTGCGGGATCACGCCCGACGCCAGGACATTGCGCTGGAAGATCTCGCCGTAGAGACCGAGCGAGACCACCCCTTCTTGGATGCGTGCGCCGCCCGAGTCGTTGATGCCCACCATCGGGCAGCCGGTCTTGAGCGCGAAGTCCATCACCTTGACGATCTTCTCGCCGAAGACCTGCCCGAGGCTCCCGCCGAACACGGTGAAGTCCTGGGCGAACACGGCGACCTGCCGGCCGTCCACGGTGCCGAAGCCGGTGACGACGCCGTCGCCGTACGGGCGGTTCTTCTCCATCCCGAAGGCGGTGGACCGGTGCCGGGCGAGCTCGTCGAACTCGACGAACGAGCCTGCGTCGAGGAGCAGGTCGATGCGTTCGCGGGCGGTCATCTTCCCGCG
>JBOGDU010000082.1:0-10612 GCA_050743145.1 Jiangellaceae bacterium
GGTGGCGCCGACGTCGAGGAACGCGACGAACACGCTCTCCTTGGCGACGAAGCCCGCGACCGGCGGGATCGCCGCCATCGAGGCCGCGGCCGCGAGGCCGGTCGCCGCCACGAGCGGAATCGAACGGGCCAGTCCGGACAGTTCGCGCAGGTCGTGGGTGCCGGTTGCACGGTCGATGATGCCGACGACGAGGAACAGCGACGCTTTGAACAGTGCGTGCGCGACGACCATGGCGATACCGGCGAGAGCGGCGGAACGGGTGCCGAGCCCGACGATCGCCACCAGGAAGCCCAGCTGGCTCACCGTGCCATGGGCGAGGAGCAGCTTGAGGTCGGTCTGGCGCAATGCGTGCCAAGCTCCGAGCGCCATGGTCGCGGCGCCGAGCCCGAGCACCACGGGTCGCCACGGACCGACGTCGGCGAACGCCGGCGCCAGCAGGGCGACCAGGTAGACCCCGGCCTTCACCATGGCCGCGGCATGCAGGTACGCGCTCACCGGCGTCGGAGCGACCATCGCCCCCGGCAGCCAGAAGTGGAACGGGACGAGGGCTGACTTCGACACCGCGCCGACGAGCACCAGCGCGACACCCACCGTCACTGCGGCGCCCGTCGGTGGCGCGGCGAGTATCTCGGAGATTCGGTAGGTCCCGGCGGCGTCGCCGATCAGGATCAAGCCGACGAGCATCGCGAGTCCGCCGGCCGTCGTGACGATCAGCGCCTGCAGGGCGGCGCGTCGGTCCGCTCGGCGCTCGGGCTGCTGACCGATGAGCAGGTAGGAGAAGACGGTCGTGAGCTCCCAGAACACGTACAGCAGCAGCAGGTCGTCGGCCAGGACCAGGCCGAGCATGGCCCCGGCGAAACCGGTGAAGTTGAACCCGAACCGACCGAGCCCCTCGGCGTCGCCGTCGAAGTACCACGTGCAGTAGGCGAGGACGAGCGCGCCGATGCCGGTGACCAGCAGCGCGAGGACCCACTGCAGTGTGCTCAGCCGGAACGCGAGATCGAGATCGAGGCTCGGCGCCCACGTGACGACCTCGACGACCGATCCGCCCTGTACGACCTGCGGACTCTGCGCGAGCAGCCAGCCGAACGCGGCGGCCGGCGCGAGCGCCAGGACGAGGAAGGCGTACCGGCCCATGCTCCGAACCACGATCGGCGCAAGCACAGCCAGGCCGAGGTGCAGAAGCAGGAGCAGCGTCACGTCAGTACCTGTCGGTCGGCGTGGCGTTCATCGAGCCCGGGAGGGCGCTCATGGTACCAACCGGGCGTCACACCACCGCGCCGTAGTCGGGCGCCTCCCGACCCCGGTCGTCGGCGCGCCGCTCGGATTTCGGCCGCGGCGCCGACCCGGGGGACCGCGCCTCCAACTCGATGGCGAGCGGCGTAGCGGTGAAGTTGGAGGAGTACGTGCCGACCAGGATCCCCAGCAGCAGGGCGAGAGCGAAGTCGGACAGCGAGTCGCCGCCCAGCATCAGCAGTGCCGCCAGGATGAACAGCGTGCTGATCCCGGTGTTGACGGTGCGGGGTAGCGTCGCCAGCACCGCAGCGTTCGCGACCTTGGCGAACGGCGATCCCGGCGACTCCGTCCATTTCTCCCTGATCCGGTCGAAAACGACGACGGAGTCGTTCACCGTGTAGCCGATGATGGTCAGCAGTGCCGCGAGGAAGATCCCGTCGATCGGCTTGCCCAGCCAGGCGAAGATGCCGAGGACGATGACGACGTTGTGGAACAGGGCCACGACCGCGCCGGTGCCGAACGTCCAGCGGAACCGGATCGCCAGGTAGGCCAGCTGTGCGGCCAGTGCGACGCCGAGGGCGATCAGCGCGTTACGTCTCAGCTCGTCACCCAGACTGGGCCCGATCAGTTCGTCCCGGACGACCTCGGCTCCGCCGCCGGCATCGGCGAGAGCCTCGCGGATCAGGGCAGCCTCGTCGTCGGAGAGCTCACCGGTGCGCACGGTGATGTCGTCGTCGCCGGACTCGTGGACGACGGCGGTCGGGAATCCGGCCTCGGCGACGACCGTGCGCGCCAGGTCGACATCGACGGGCTGGGTGGGCGAGACCTCGATCAACCGGCCGCCGGTGAACTCGACGCCGAAATCGAGGCCTCGCAGCACGATGCCGGCGATGCTCAGGACGATCGCCGCCGCCGAGACCAGCAACCACCGGCGGCTGTTCCGCATCAGGTCGGGGCCCTTCTGGTTCAGCCAGAGGCGGACCCGTCCGTGCTTGGCGATCCCCGTGACCGCGGGCCGGCGGCGGACCCATCCCCGCGTGGCTAGCCACTCGGCCAGCACACGGGTGACCACCAGGGCCGAGAACAGCGACGCCAGCACGCCGATCGTGAGTGTGACGCCGAAGCCTCGGACCGGCCCAGCGGCGAGGAAGAAGAGGAGAACGGCGGCGAGCAAGGTGGTGACGTTGGAGTCGGCGATGGCCGACAGGGCGTGGCGGAAACCGCTCTGGACCGCCTTGCGGACGCTCTTGGTCTTGCCGTCGACGTAGTCCTCGCGGGCCCGCTCGAAGACGAGCACGTTCGCGTCGACGGCCATGCCGATCGCCAGGACGAACCCCGCGAGCCCGGGCAACGTCAGGGTGGCGCCGATGGCCGTCAGCGTCGCGAACGAGATCACCGCGTAGCACGCGAGCCCGATCGTCGCCATCAGACCCATCAGGCGGTACGCGGCGACGATGAACAGCGCGGTCAGGACGACACCGATGATCGCCGCGCGAGCGCTCGCATCGATGGCCTCGGCACCCAGGGACGGCCCGACGGTCCGCTGCTCGACGACGTCGACCGGGACCGGGAGAGCACCGCCCTCGATGAGCACCGCGAGGTCGGTGGCCTCCTCCTGAGTGAAGGTGCCGGTGATCTGCGTCTCTCCGCCGGGGATGCCGATGTCGCACGAGACCCCGGGGTCGACCTGCGGGGAGGAGATGACCTCCTCGTCCAGCACGATCGCGATCCGTCGCATCGGGTCACCGGGCGGCGAGCACGCCGCATCTCCGGTGAGCTCCGCCCACGCCTGTTCGCCGTCACCGACGAAGTCGACCGTCACGAACCAGCCCGAACCCATCTGCGGGTCGATCGCGGCGTCGGCACCGGCGACGCCCTCGCCGGTGAGCGCGGCCGGGCCCAGCCGCAGGGGCTGGCCCGACTCGTCCGGTACCACGAGTTCGTCCGCGTCCGTGGGCGGCGTCTCCGCCGCCGGGGACGGTGACGGTGACGGCGTAGGCACGGCCGGATCGGCGACACCCAGTACCGGGTGGAAGGTCAGCTGCGCCGTGCGGCCGATGACCTCGGCAGCTTCGCGCGGGTCCAGCACGCCGGGCAACTCGACGATGATGCGCTGCTCACCCGAACGCGCCAGCGTCGGCTCGGCGACGCCCAGTGCGTCGACCCGACGGCGGAGCACCTCGAGGGCACGGTCGGTCGACTCGGCGTCCGCCTGCACGGTGGGGGAGTCCCGTGTCTCCAGAACGATCTGCGTACCTCCGCGGAGGTCGAGTCCGAGCCGAGGAGACGCAGTGAGTACGACGTAGGTCGAGACGGCGAGCACGGCCAGCGCCAACAGCACACGGATCACGCTGGAACGGGTCACAGAAGCCTCCGAGACGGCCGTCGTCCACGGTCGCGGGCGCGCGCCAGTGTACGTGGGACGTCGCGAGCCACCTACAATCGTGCGCGGTCCTGCATCCGGTCCGAGCGAATCGACGGTTGCCGACTCCACAGATCTCCGACGACGAGGACACGCTGTCCATGCTTGCGTTGCCGACCGGCTCCGCGCCGTCCCCCGAGACCGTCGAGGACGGTCTGACCGGGCTGACCGGCCTGGCCGCAGACGTCATGGCGTCGCTGGGTGAGGTCGGCGTCGGGCTGCTCACGCTCGTCGAGTCCGTCTTCCCGCCGATACCGAGCGAGCCCATCCTGGCGCTGGCCGGCTACCTGGCCGAGCGGGGACGGATGAACGTCATCTGGGTCGTTGTGGCGGCGACGGTCGGGGCCGTCCTGGGTGCACTAGTGATCTACGGGCTGGGCGCGGCGTTCGGCGAGCAGCGCGCCCGGCGGTGGCTGACCAGGCTCCCTCTTGTCGACGAGGCCGACTTCGACCAGGCATCGGCCTGGTTCCAGCGGCACGGTCACGGCGTCGTCTTCTTCGGCCGCTTCGTGCCGATCGTGCGCAGCCTCGTGTCGCTGCCGGCCGGCGCACAGCGGATGCCGCTGCTCCCGTTCGTCCTCCTCACGTCGCTGGGCAGCCTGCTGTGGAACAGCGTGCTGGTCGGAGCCGGCTATGCCCTCGGCACCCAGTACGAGCGGGTCGAGGACTACCTGGGCTACCTCGACTACGTCATCGTCGCCGCGCTCGCCGCGGCGGTCGGATGGTGGGTCCTACGCAAGCGGCGCCAGCGTCACGAAGCAGGCACGAACGCCTGACACCGCTGGGTTCAGTTCGGTTGCTCGTCGAGGAAGGCGAGGGCGGCCGCGGCGAACAGCGGCGAGCCGAAGACGTTGTAGTGGGTCAGGCCGGGCAGGATCGCGAGCGCGTGACCGCCCTCCGGCCGGCCCTCGCCCATCCAGCCGCCGTCGCGGAGGCCTCCGTCGAGCAACGTGAAGGTCTCGACGTGGTGGCTCGGCGGCGCCATGTCGGCATCGGCGGCGACGACAAGCGTCGGCACCTGGAGACTGCGTACCTCCTCGGTGTAGTCGAAGTCCTTCGACATCGCCTCGCCGATCTTGTCCAGCAGCCGAGGGAAGTCCTCGGGGCGGGGCGCAACCCGCTGGTAGAGCTGGTACATCGGCGTGTCCTTCATGAACTCGGCGGCGGCCGCGTTCACCTGGCTCTGCTGCGCGCATCTCCGGATAGACCGCGTCGGGCCGGATGTTCGCCGAGACCACGACGAGTCGGCGGATCTTGGCCGGGTACTTCGCCGCTGCGTGGAGTGCCACCCCACTGCCGAGCGAGTAGCCCACGAGGTCCGGCTTGCCCAGCCCGAGGTGGTCGATGAACGCCGCGATGTCGTCGGCCATGAGCCGGACGTCGATCGGTCGATCGATGTCGGCGGTGCGGCCGTGGCCCTGCAGGTCGACGGCGATTACCTGGTGGCCCTCCGCCAGCGCTGGAAGGATCGGCCCGAACATCTCGCCCGAGCCAAGCCCGCCGTGCAGCAGGATCAGCGGCCTCCCTGCCCCGTGAGTCTCGAAGTAGAGGTTGATGCCGTTGGTGGTGTGATGCCGGTCAGACCCCGCGTCCGCCTGGAACTCATCGGTGGTGCGTCTGCTGGGGCCGGGCGGCCGCAGCCGCTGATGTGGAACGATCGCACCCGTGGAGCGAGTGACGGGTATCGGCGGCGTGTTCTTCCGGGCGCGTGATCCACAGGCGTTGACCCGCTGGTACGCGGATCATCTCGGTGTGACGCCTCCGCCGGCGACGTATGACGAGCTTCCCTGGGAGCAGGAGGCCGGACCGACTGTGTTCGCGCCGTTCCCGACCGACTCCGAATACTTCCGGCGGCCGGACCAGCAGTGGGCGGTCAACTTCCGGGTGCGGGACCTGGACGCGATGGTCGGCCAGCTGCGTCAGGCCGGCATCGAGGTCGAGGAGCACGAGGCGTCCTACCCCAATGGACGGTTTGCCGAGCTGATCGATCCCGAGGGCACGCCGATCCAGTTGTGGGAACCCGCAAGCGCTGACAGCGAGTGATCCCAGGCGTCGCGCGGACTTGCACGCGGCCGCGCCGAGAGTCCTGACCGCCACCTGCACCGATCAGGACGGCCCGTCAGACGGTGATGACGATCTTTCCCCGGGCCTGGCCTTCGTCGAGGTACCGGATGGCCTGGGGGGCCTCGCTCAGCGGGAAGGTCCGGTCGATGACCGGCGTGACCTTGCCGGCTTCGATGAGTTCGGTCAGGACCTGCAACTCCTCGTAGTGCTCCCGGGCGATGAACATCTTCAGTCCCTGCCGCACGAATGGTGAGATTGCGATCGCCTGGACCTGACGCTCCATGCCACCGATCCACCGACCTCCGCCTTCCCCGCCGACGAGCACGAGGGTCCCCTCGCGGGTGAGTGCACGCCGCAGGTGTGACAACGACCGGTTGCCCCCGATGTCGAGGATCAGGTCGTAGCGCTGTCCCCCGTCGGCGAAGTCCTCGCGGGTGTAGTCGATGACGTGGTCTGCGCCGATGGAGCGGACGAGGTCCACCTTTGCCGTGCTGCACACGCCGGTGACTTCCGCGCCGAATGCTTTGGCCAGCTGCACGGCGAAGGTCCCCACACCTCCCGACGCACCGATGATCAGCACCCTCTGCCCTGGCTGTACCTGTCCTTTGTCCCGGACAGCTTGAAGAGCGGTCGATGCGGAGATGGGGACGGCCGCCGCCTGCTCGAAGGTGAGATTCGCCGGCTTGGCCGTCAACGTGTCCTCGCGGGCGCGCGCGTACTCGGCGAAGGATCCCTCGCTCATTCCCATCACCTCGTCGCCCGGCCGGAACCTGGTCACGTTCGTGCCGATCGCCTCGACGCGTCCGGCTACCTCGCGACCTCGAACCGGGTTCTTGGGTCTGCGGAACCCGTAACCCGCCAGGCGGATCAGGTAGGCCTGGCCGGTCATGAGGTGCCACACCCCTCGATCCACGCCGGCAGCGTGCACGCGGACGAGCACCTCATCGTCGCCGATCTCGGGCTTGTCGATGTCCCTGAGCTCGAGCACATCGGCCGAGCCATAGGTGTCCTGGACGATCGCCTTCATTCGCTTCTCCCTGCTGAGGGTCCGTCCGACCCGCTTCCATGATGCTTACGATGTAAGCTTTACAATGTAAGCTACACCGGGGCGGTGGGCCTGTCCACCCTTGCGGCTTACGTTGTACGTTTCACGCTTCAGGAGGATCCCGATGCCGACCGAGACCGACTCCCGCGCCGAACGGCGCTCCCCGCTGAGTAGGGAGCGGGTGTTGCGCGCTGCCGTCGCCCTTGCCGACCAGGGCGGGATCGAGTCGCTCACCATGCGCAGGCTCGGCCAGGAGCTCGGGGTCGAGGCGATGTCGCTGTACAACCACGTGGCCAACAAGGACGACATCCTCGACGGCATCGTCGACCTGGTCGTGGGCGACATCGGCGTGCCTCCGGCGGGGACCGACTGGAAGACGGCCATGCGTCAGCGGGCGATCTCGGCCCACGAGGTACTGCTGGCCCACCCCTGGGCCGCGATACTCATCATGTCGCGCTTCAACATCGGCCCGGGCATGACGCGCTACCTGGACGCGACGCTCGGACGGCTGCGGGAGGGCGGATTCTCGATCGAGGGTGCGCTCGACGCCTGGAACACCCTGGACAGCCACATCTACGGGTTCACCCTCCAGGAGCTCAACCTGCCTTTCGAGGTCGAGGAGGCGCAGCAGGTATCGGCCGAGGTCCTCGGCCAGCTGCCTGCGGACGAGTATCCGTACGTCGTCGAGGTCATCACCGAGGTCATGCGGTCCGGACGCGACGAGGACTTCGAGTTCGGGCTCGACCTGATACTCGACGGTCTCGAGAGGACCCTCGACGGACCCTGACGCCCACATCAGCCCGCGGCTGATTGGTCAGGTCGCGGGATCCGGGTCAGCCGAGCCCGATCAGCGGGGGGAGGTCGGCCTCGGCGGTCTCGCCCTCGACGACCCGCACGACGTCGACCGGCATGCCGACGACGCCGTCCGGCAGGTCCACGCGTACCAGGTAGAGGCCGGGCTTCGCGTCGACGAAGCCGAACCATCCCGAACCGTCGCTCGTGTGCGTGACCTCGTCGCCACCGCCGACGATCGGGTCGAGCGTGACGGCCACCTGGTCCAGCCGTGTCCCGTCGCGCAGGGCCAGCGTGCCGGCCACGTTGCCGGTGGTCGGCTGCGTCTTCCAGGTCATCTCCGGCACGGTCGCCGGCTCCGCGAACGGCGCCTCCGGACCGGTCGTGAGGGCCTCGATCAGCTTCGCCCGCTCCGCGTCCCGTACCGCCTTCGGCTGGTTGAGCCCGGTGAGCGTCGGGTTGGCGTAGGAGTATCCGCTCCAGCCGGCCGCTGTGTTTCCGGCCGCCGTCGGTGTGTCGATGTCCGCGATCTGGTCGAGGGAGTTCTCGATCTCGTTGAGGTAGAGCGCCGGGCCGTTGACCGCATGCCGGTCGCCCTGCCAGTCGGCGATGACCTCGGTCCACTCGTCGAACATCCGGGCTTGATCGTTGCCCTCGTCGGTGAGCCAGTCGCGCTTGTAGTTCATTCCGATCGCGGTGTCGAGGATGCCCTCCTCGAGCCAGCCCTTCCAGTCCTGCATCACCTCGGCGTACGGGCGCGTCTGCTCCCAGCCGCCGAAGGTCTGCGGGCCATAGGAGTAGGTGATCGCGTCGTTGGACAGCCGCACCTGCGGGTCCACCTCGAAGATGCCGAGGAAGATCTTGCGCACCAGCTTCGTGACCTGGTCGCGGCGCCAGTCGCTGAACTGCTCGTCGGTCGGCTCGGGCACGTCGGTGCGGCCGGTCGTCTGACGGAACCGCGCGAGTGAGGTCTCGGAGTAGCCCCAGTCGTTCTGGCCGATGGCCGAGTTGTAGTCCGGGTAGCGGATGTAGTCCAGGTTGATGCCGTCGACGTCGTAGTTGCTCACGATGCTCTGGATGCCGCTGACGATGTAGTCGACCGCCGCGGGGTTCGCCGGGTCGATGAAGGCGTTCGCGCCGATCAGTTCGGCACCGTCGTACCGCTTGTTCAGCCAGCGGTCGGCGCCGACAGCCGACTGGCCATGGGCGTTGAACACGTGGTCCGGCGAGCTGTGCGGCGTGGCCGAGTTCCACATCGTGCCGACGTTGACCCAGGCATGCACCTCGATGCCCGCAGCGTGGGCTTCCTCGATGATCGCGGCGAGCGGGTCGTACGGCTCCGGCGCGACGAAGGCGTCGGTGCGGGGATATTGGGCGTCGTTGCAGAAGCAGTCGTATCGGCGGACGGTCTGCACGACCAGCGCGTTGGCGTTGACGGCCTGCGCGTCGGCGACCAACTGGGTGACCTGCGCCGGGGTGTAGATACCCTCGTTGAACGCGTCGACCCAGAAGCTGCGCCACTGTTCGGGCGGCTCGTCCGCGCCTGCTGGGGTCGAGACGGTCAGGGCGGTGGCCAACAGGCCGAAAGTTGTCAGTACCGTGGCCAGTAGGCGTCTCATGCGGGTCCTCCAGCAGACATCGTCAGCGAATGGACTAGACCAACGCTGGCGAAGCTACGACACGATTCGGTAAACGTCTAGACCAAAAATCTTCCGATTTCGGGAAATGGGCCTTACAGTCCTAGACCACTGCCGAGTCGGCAAGTGCCGACCCGACGGTGGTCTTGGACTGGCACGGGGAAGCGAGAGACGTGCAGACGGCGAAGTACCACTCGATCCGCGACGAGATCCTCGATCTCGTCGCCGAGCTGGCCGTGGGCGACGCACTGCCGCCCGAACGGACGCTCGCACCTCGGTTCGGCGTCTCCAGGATGACGCTGCGTCGCGCTGTCGAGGAGCTCGTCCGCGAAGGCCGCCTCGTTCGCCGGCACGGCGCGGGCACGTACGTGGCCGAGCCCAAGATCGCCCAGGGCCTCGCGGTGACGTCGTTCTCGGAGGACATGCGCCAGCGCGGCGCCGTGCCGTCCAGCAGGACGCTCGACGTCGACGAGGTGATGGCCGGCGCCCAGCTCGGCCGGCGCCTGGAGATATCCCCCGGTGAGCGGGTGGTACGGGTGGTCCGGCTCCGGCTGGCCGACGACGCCCCGATGGCCCTGGAGACCCTGCACGTCCCCCGGTCGATCGCACCGGGCCTGGACGGCGAGGCGCTGCGCGACCACTCCTTCTACGACCTACTGGTCCAGCGTTACGGCGTGGTCCTGGCCGGCGGCGTCCAGACCATCGAGGCGACGGTCACCGACGAGTCCGAGTCGGAGTACCTCCAGGTCCCCGTCCACTCGCCGGCGTTCCTGTTCGAGCGGGTGTCCCGCGCCGTCGACGGGCGGGTCGTGGAGTTCGTCCGGTCGGTCTACCGCGGCGACCGCTACCAGTTCCGCGTCGAACTCCACACGGCCGCGCCGGTGAACCGCGACGGTGCACTGACGTGATGGTTCTCGCTGTCGACGCCGGCCGGACGACCTGCCGGGCCGCGGTCTTCACGGCGGCCGGGCGGGGGGCGACGGTTGCGCTCGACAGCGGGGCGACGCTTGCCGACCAGGGAGGACCGCAGCGGCTGGCGGCGCTGATCGGAACCTGCGTGCGCGTGCTGGACGACCCGTCGCCGGCCGGCCCGGACTCGGTCGTCGTGGGGGCTGCCGGCGCACTGGCCCGCCCCGATGCCGCCGCGGAACTCGCGGCGGCACTTGCGCGCGCCTTCGTCGGCTCCGACGAGATAGTCGTGACCGGCGACGTGGTGATCGCGCACTCGGGTGCTCTCGACGGCGCGCCCGGGGTGGTCGTGGTCGCCGGCACCGGTGCGGTGGCCTTCGCCGTCGATGCACGCGGCCGACCGGCTGTGGTGGGCGGCGACGGATACCTCGTCGGTGACGCCGGCAGCGGCTTCGCGGTCGGGCGGGCGGGTCTGGCCGCCGCGCTGCGTCACCACGACGGCAGGCC
>JBOGDU010000083.1:0-6825 GCA_050743145.1 Jiangellaceae bacterium
AGCACCGGCCGCCAGTCCGCCGCGGCGCGACCAGCCAGCCGTGGGCGGGCCAAGGCGAGCAGGATCAGCGAACTCGTGGCGAGTCGCAGCAGCACCATCCCGACGGGCGGGATCTCGCCGAACAGCCCCTTCGAGACCGCCGCGCCGAACTGCACTGAGAGGATGCCGATCAGAACCAGCGACACGGGTGAAAGACGAGCAGCAGGCACCGGCTCAAGCTAGACGGGTTGGCCGGTGCCTGCTGCTCATTTTTCACCCCTGTCCACCAGTAGTAGGGGTGCCCGCCTGACGCTTGGCGATAGGGTCCGGTTGCCGTGACCGAGAACCCCCAGGCGCCCGCACCGACCGAGACAACCAGTTCCAGCACGTCACTTCTGGACTCCGATGGCATAGAGGCGATCCGCCAGCGCGTCACCGCGCTCATGCCGCAGGTCCGGGCCGACCTCGAGGACCTGGTCCGCATCCCCAGCGTCTCGGCGAGCAGCTTCGACCAGAGCCAGGTGGCGCGCAGCGCCGAGGCAGTGGCGGAGCTGCTGCGCGCCGAGGGCCTCGACACCGAGGTCGTCGTCGAGGGCGGCCGCCCCGCCGTGATCGGCCACATCGACGGGCCGGAGGGGGCGCCGACGGTCACCTTCTACGCGCACCACGACGTCCAGCCCCCGGGCGACGAGTCCGACTGGGACAGCTCACCGTTCGAGCCGGCCGAGCGTGACGGGAGGCTCTACGGACGAGGAGCCGCCGACGACAAGGCCGGCGTGATGGCCCACATCGCCGCCCTGCGCGCCCACTCCGGCAACCTGCCCGTTGGCGTGACGGTCTTCGTCGAGGGCGAGGAGGAGTCCGGCTCGCCCTCGCTCGCCACGATCCTGGAGAGGCACGGCGACCGGCTCGCCGCCGACGCGATCGTCATCGCCGACTCGGGCAACTGGGCCATCGGCACCCCGGCGCTCACGACCACGCTGCGGGGAGAGGTGTGCGTGGTGGTCCGGGTCCAGACGCTCGACAAGTCGGTCCACTCGGGCATGTTCGGCGGCGCGGCACCCGACGCCGTGACGGCGCTGGTCCGCCTGCTCGCCACGCTCCACGACGAGAAGGGGGACGTCGTGGTGCAGGGCCTCGACCACGGCGAGGCCGCCGACCTCGATTACGACGAGGCCCGCTTCCGCGAGGAGTCCGGCCTGCTCGACGGTCTCGAGCTGATCGGCACTGGCTCGATCCTGTCCCGGCTGTGGACCAAGCCGGCGATCACCACGATCGGCATCGACGCGACCTCGATCGACAAGGCCTCCAACACCCTGACCGCCAAGGCCGCGGCCAAGATCTCCATGCGCATCGGGCCCGCCCAGGCTCCCAAGGCCGCCTTCGAGGCGCTCAAGTCGCACCTCGAGGTCAACGCGCCCTGGGGCGCGCGGGTGACCGTCGAGCTCGAGGAGCACGGCTCCGGTTTCGCGGCCGACGCCGACGGCCCGGTCTACGACGAGGCCCGCGCCTCCTTCGCCGACGCCTGGGGCGTCGAGCCGGTCGACATGGGCGTCGGCGGGTCGATCCCGTTCATCTCCGACTTCGCCGCCCGCTACTCGGACGCCGCCATCGTCGTCACCGGGGTCGAGGACCCGGACACCCGAGCGCACGGCGCGAACGAGTCGCTGCACCTCGCCGAGTTCGAGAAGGTGTGCCAGGCCGAGGCGATCTTCCTCGCCCGCCTCGGCGCGCGCCCACGCCAGAACTGACCCGGCCCGCGCCAAACGCCTCCTGAGGGTTTGGCGGAGCCCTGGTGGATGTACTCGCGCAGCTCGCGCTGGACGCCCGCACCACCCAGGTAGTCGCCCACGAGCTTGTCGATCTCGGACGCCGTGAGGAAAGTTTGAGCCGTCTCAATTCGCCACAAAACTGGCCCTCGATCGTCTGCGGCCGAGGGCTTCGGGTCACGCCGCGCATCCCGATGGACTCGCCGATACCAGCGTGTAGCCAGGGTTTGTGCCCCCGGGGGAAAGTTGCCGAACGTGCTACGAAGGCACCCCATCGGCGACACGGTAGGTTTGTTCTCACGGGCCGTCCGCCCCCGTGGGATGGTCCGAGGTCCCGCCGTCGAGCTCCGGCTCAGCGGCGGGGCCGCCTCGTCTTCGGGGTGGATTCACCCGTAGCCTGAGCACGTTCGGCAGCCAGGGCTAAGGGAGGTTGTCAGTGGGTTTCGACATCGGCGAGTACACGGCGACCGCACACCGGGTCCGCAACGACGACGTGGACTATGACTCGTTCGCCGACCGGCCGTTGTCGGCGTCCGCACTGCGCTGCCTGCGGTACATGTCCGACGTCGAGAGCCACACGATCTGCTACCTGCGCGACCTGCTCGTCACGCCCTCGCACAAGGACCCGGAGGTCACCGCGTTCCTCACCATGTGGGCGTACGAGGAGTTCTGGCACGGTGAGGCGCTCGACGAGGTGCTGCGCGCTCACAACGTCCCAGCCGACTACGGCCACATCCGCAAGGTCCGCCTGGCGCAGGGGTTCCGCGACCGCATCGCGCCCATCGAGCAGTCACTGGCGGCCAACATCATCGGCGACGACTTCGTCGCCGTGCACATGACGTGGGGCGCGATCAACGAATGGTCCGCGCATTCCGCGTATGGGCGCATGATCGAGCGCGAGGACCACCCCGAGCTCACCAAGCTGCTGCGCCGGGTCCAGCACCAGGAGTCGCGCCACCTGGCGTTCTACAACTCCCAGGCGCGCGACCGTCTCGAGCGCTCCGAGCGGGCCCAGAAGCTCACCCGGTTCGCGCTGCGCAAGTTCTGGGCGCCGGTCGGCTCGACCATCCAGCCGAAGGCGGAGACCGCCTTCGTCCTCGACTACCTGATGGGCGGCCCCGAGGGCAAGAAGCACATCACCCGGCTGGACCGCAAGGTCGACACGCTTCCCGGGCAGGGCGGCCTCGACCTCGTGTCGACGGCAGTGGCCGCGTTCGGCGTCGGGCCGAAGGCCGGCTTGCCGCCACCGCCACGGCCAGGCCTCACCGCACGCGTGCTGCCCCACGTACGGCGGGCCGTGGCCACCGTGAAGACGGCGGTCCGTTAGTGCCGGACCCAGACCAGCAGGTCGGCGGCCATCTCGACCGCAGTCACGTCCTGCTGACCGGTGCCACCGGCTTCGTCGGTCAGGCGGTCCTGGAGAAGTTGCTGTCGTCCTACCCGACGACCCGGGTGACTCTGCTGGTCCGGCCGAAGGGCAGCATGTCCGGCGCGGGCCGGCTACCCGGCCTGCTGCGCAAGCCGGTCTTCGAGCGGTGGCGCGAACGGGTCGGCGATGCCGACGTCGACCGCGCCGTCGCCGCGCGCGTCACGGTCCTCGACGGCGACCTTGAAGCGGCCTCGTCGACCGACGTCGTGCTGCCCGGTGACCTCGACGTCGTGGTCCACGCCGCCTCGACGGTGTCGTTCGACCCACCGATCGACGAGGCGTTCCGGACGAACGTCTCCGGCGTCGCCGGCCTTTACCACGCCGTGGCCCGCAGCGGTTCCGACCCCCACGTCGTCCACATCTCCACCGCCTACGTTGCAGGCGTGCGGAAGGGGGTGGTCACCGAGGCGCCGCTCACCCACGACGTCGACTGGCAGGTCGAGTCCGCCGCCGCCGTCGCGGCCCGCGCCGAGGTCGAGGCGGCGTCCCGCCGGCCCGAGGTCCTGAAGAAGGCGATGGCCACAGCGCGCGGCGAACACGGTAAGGCCGGCCCGCAGCGCGTCGCCGTGGCGGCGGAGGAGGCTCGCCGGGAGTGGGTGACCAAGCGGCTGGTCGACTACGGGCGCTCCCGCGCGCAGAGCCTGGGTTGGCCGGACGTCTACACGCTGACCAAGGCCCTGGGTGAACGTGTCGCCGAGCAGCAATGGGCGGAGGCGGGGCACCGGCTGTCGATCGTCCGGCCGGCCATCGTCGAGAGCTCCCTGCGCCACCCCTACCCCGGCTGGATCGACGGGTTCAAGATGGCCGACCCACTGATCATCGCCTACGGGCGCGGGATCCTGCCGGAGTTCCCCGGGCTGCCCGACAGCGTGCTCGACCTCATCCCGGTCGACCTCGTCGTCAACGCGACGCTCGCCGTCGCCGCCACTCCCCCGGAGCCGGCCAGCCCGGCCTACTTCCACGTGAGCTCCGGAGCCCGCAACCCGCTGCCGTTCCGCGGCATGTACGAGCACGTGCACGAGTACTTCCACCGCCACCCGATGCCCGACCAGGAGCGCGGGCACATCCAGGTGCCGTCCTGGCGCTTCCCGGGCACCAGCCAGGTGCTGCGCATGCTGCGAACCGGCGAACGTGCCGTCGACGTCGCCGAGCGGGCGCTGCTGAGGATGCCGGCGTCCGACCGCACCCGAGACTGGATGGGCTCGGTCCACCGCCGCCAGCAGGAGCTCGAGGTCCTTCGCACGTACGCCGACCTCTACCTTTCCTACACCCAGGCCGAGGTCATCTACGACGACAGCAGGACGCTCGCCCTGCACCAGGCGCTGCCGTTGGAGCGGCGGGAGGCGCACGGCTTCGACGCCGGCGAGATCGACTGGGAGCACTATCTGCAGGGCGTCCACTTCCCCGGTGTGACGGCCGTCATGCGGTCGTTCTCCCGCCGCCGACGGTCGGCGACCGCCGACGGGACGGTGACGCTGCCCGAGCGGGCCGACGTCGCCGCGGTCTTCGACCTCGAGGGCACCGTCGTCGCGTCCAACGCCGTCGAGCACTACCTCTGGGCGAAGCTGGCGAGCCTGCCCCGGTCGCAGTGGTCGGCCGAGATCGTCGACCTGATCCGCTCCCTCCCTCGCTACCTGCGGGCGGAGCGGCGTGACCGCGGCGACTTCATCAGGACGTTCATGCGCCGCTACGAAGGCGTCGACGAGGCCGAACTGCGCCGGCTGGTCGACGACGTCCTCTCCGAAGCCCTACTCCAGCGCACGATGCCCGAGGCGGTCCGCCGGATCCGCCTGCACCGCGACGCCGGACATCACACGGTGCTCATCACGGGGACGATCGACGTCCTGGTCGAGCCGCTCGCGTCGTTGTTCGACGAGATCGTTGCCGGGCACATGCACAGCCGCGACGGCGTCTGGACCGGGTACCTGGCAACGCCGCCACTGGTGGACGAGGCACGCGCCGCCTGGCTCGGACGCTATGCCGAGGGCAACGGCATCGACCTGTCCCGGTCGTACGCGTACGGCGACAGCCACTCCGACCGGCCATGGCTGGAGATGGTCGGCAACCCCCAGGCGGTCAACCCCGACGCCCACCTGTTCCGTCACGCCAAGCGCAGGCACTGGCGCATCCACCGCTGGGGCGAGCACACTCAAGGACGCCTGGAAGCGCTGCTCGACAGTGTGGGCACGGAGGTGAGGCGATGATCCTCGCCCTGGAGTACCAGCGCTCGCCGGCCCGGTATCTCGCCGCCCGGAGCGTCACCTCCACCGCGCTCGGCAGCCGGTTGACCGGCATGGTTGCCGGCAACGTGGCTCCGTTGCGGCTGATGAACCGTCCCGCAGCGGACCTGCCGGGCGATGGGTGGACGCGGGTGGCGCCGCGGCTGTCCGGGGTCTGCGGCTCGGACCTGAGTCTGTTGGCCGGGCAGTCCTCGGCCTACCTCTCACCGGTGACGTCGATGCCATTCGTTCCCGGCCACGAGGTCGTGGGTGAGACGCTCGACGAACTGCCGGGCCTGCCGCGCGGTTCCCGAATAGTGCTCGACCCGGTGCTGGCGTGCGAGCCGCGTGGCGCCAAGACGTGCCGGTCGTGTGCATCCGGCCGGGCGAGCCGCTGCGACCACGTCACGATCGGCGGTCTGTCCGCCGGCCTGCAGACCGGCTTCTGCGCCGACACCGGGGGTGGGTGGAGCCGTCAGTTCGTCGCTCACCACAGCCAGTTGCACCCAGTTCCCGACGCTATGTCCGACGAGCGCGCCGTCCTGGTCGAACCACTGGCCTGCGCGGTCCACTCCGTGCGGCGGGTCGACCTTCCCTCGGGCGGGTCCGTGGTGGTCGTCGGTGCGGGCACGGTGGGGCTGCTCACCCTGCTGGCGTTGCGGGAGTCGAACCCGGCGGTGCCGATCCACGTCGTCGCCAAGCACCGCCACCAGCAGGAGCGTGCCCTCGCCCTCGGCGCCACCGCGGTACACCCCCCGAGTCGGGCCACCCGAGCGCTGCGCCGGTCGACCCTCGCGCGCATGCACGTCCCGGAACGCGGGTCGGAGTTCCTTCTCGGCGGCGTCGACATCGCCTTCGAGTGCACGGGCGGAGCCAGCGGGCTCGACACCGCGCTGCGCCTGGTCCGGGCCGGGGGCACGGTCGTCATGTCCGGCATGCCGTCGGGACACGTCGACCTGACGCCGGTCTGGTACCGCGAACTCAGCCTCATCGGTGCATACGCGTCCGACGCAGGAGGTCCGGACGGAGGCCGGCCCGACTTCGCCAGGGCGATCGAGCTGGCGGCGACCGCTCCGCTCGAGGACTGGGTCGAGCCCGCGTACCCGCTGCGGCGCTGGCGCGAGGCGATCGGCCACGCTGTCGACGCCGGCCGGCTGGGCAGCGTCAAGATCGCCTTCGACCCGAACCGCGAGTGAGAGCAGTGCTGGAGGTGGACCAGTGAGCAGACCAGGATTCGTCCTCGAGGTCGACGAGCGGACACCGCCGCTCCTCGTCCACCAGGGCGAGGGTTTCCGCCTCGAGCGCCTCCCACTCGGCAGCAAGGTCGTCTACCCGCCGGACTCGCTGCCCGGCGTCCGCAACGTCGATGCCGCGATCGAGTACGCACTGCTCAACCCGATGGGCATCGAGCCGCTGCCTGAGCTGCTCA
>JBOGDU010000084.1:0-3040 GCA_050743145.1 Jiangellaceae bacterium
ACCTTGCGGACTTCGTCTTCTTCGGCATAGCGATGTATGGGAACCTGACGGTCACCGCGCCGGTCGCCGCGGGCTTCGCGACGCTGTACCCGATCGACCCGCGGCCGCCCACGTCGACCGTGAACTATGTGACCAACCAGACGGTCGCGAACTTCGCCGTCTGCGGGATCGGCTTCACTGGAACGATCCTCGACCTGGTGTCGATCTTCTCCTCGAGAACAACGCACGTCATTCTGGACGCATCGGCCTTCTCGGTGGGTCACCCGGCCCAGGTTTCTGGGGCGTCCACTCCCTCCCTCTCCCCTGCTCCTTCCAGTGAGGCCACAGCCAAGCTCAAGTCGCGGCAAGAGCGCGCTGCGGCCAAACTTGCCGAGCTGCGCGGCCTGTAGTAACCGCTGGTCGGTGGGCGGACCGGACGATCGCCTGATCCGCCCACCGAACTGATCGCCTGCGGGCGCTCCACATTGACCCCTCCCACGCGGGCCGGAGTCTGACCGCGCCTGCGCGGACGACGGCGAACACGAGAACGCGCCCTGCCACGCTCCGGTGGTGGTGTTCGCGACCTCGAATGTGCCGGTAGGGCTACTGCTGGTCAGCCCCGTCAGCGCGGGCCTGGCGTTGTTGGGTAGACCTTGCAGGACCGGGTCACCCGGGTCTGCTGTCGCGGACGACGCGCCCGCGACACCTGCTACGCCCAGGCCCGCCACCAGACGCGCGGGCAAGCGTTAGCGTCGCTTGACGTCCTTGGCGAGCAGCCATGCCCGATGGTCGACGACCGCCGGTCCCGGCTGAGGTCGACGAGGTCGTCGCGTAGCCCGCCACCCTAGAGCGATCCCGCTTGAAGCTGTCGGATCATGTGGTTCACGGTCGCGCGCATCCCGGCCGGCAGGGGCGTGAGCATCCGCCGGTCGAGCTCTGGCCACACCACCGAGCGCATCCGAAGATCGCTCGCTTGGAACTTCGCGGTGGCCGAAGCTCCACGTACTACCCTGATGGACTGCTTGAGCACGCGCCGCAGCTCGCCGAGCACGGCTCCGATCGTCACACCTCGCTGCGACGCCAGAATCTTGGTCCGCACCGGCCCGCCCTTGCCAGGGTCTCCCTCCTGTCGCGCGCGGTCCAGGACGTCCGCGACGAGTTCGCCACAGTCGCGCGCGTAGAGGTAGTCGCGAAGCGTGTCGAGCGGAACATAGATCGAAATCGGCTGGCGCAGCAGATGGGCGCGGCAGACCTGCGAGATCAACCCCTGTGGTTTCGACACGTTCTGGCCAGCTCCGTAGAGGTTGGCGATCCGGCCGATGACCACGGGCCAACGGTGTTCGGCTGCCCACGCGGTCATCCCCTGCTCGAGACGCAGCTTGACCTCGCCGTACGGCGAGATGGGACGAACCGCGGTCTCCTCGGTGAAGGGCGGTCCAGTCGAGCCCGCGTACACACCGCCCGCCGATGAGGCCAGGAAGGCCGCCCCGTCGCTTCCACGCGGCATCTGCGTCGACAACGCTTCCAGGAACACTCGGAGGACTGTTAGCTCCGCGTTCAGCGCGTCGGCCGAGGTTGCCACGACGCCCGCTCCGGCGCACCAGGCGATCTGCCACGGCCGTTCCCCGACCGCCGCCGCGAACTGCAGCACTGCTCCGGCGAGATGGCTGCCTGCTTCGGGGGTGTTCCACGGGATGGGTTGCATCGGACACCAAATGGGTCCTCTAGATGCCAACGCCCTCTCGACGTTGGAGCCGAGCAAACCGCCCGAGCCGATGACCCAGGTCAACGGCGGCTGGCTCATTCGGGCATCCGTGGCAGCCGGGCGCCGAGGGGCCCGTCTGCAGGATCACCCACGATGAGGTAGGGCGGCTTTCCCATGGCCATGTTGACCGCGACCCCGAGGTACTCCGCGATCATGCCAAGTGCGAATAGGACGACACCGGTCCCGAGCAGAACCACCACCATCACGGAGGTCCATCCTGCGACCTGCACGTCTCCGGTGAGGCGCATGACCACGAGCACGGCCGCGAGGGCGATTCCTATGACGGCGAAGCCGGCACCGAGCGCGCTGACGAGCCGCAGGGCACGAGTGCCCGACGTGATCACCATCCGCCAGAAGTGCGACAGGAGGCGGCGCGAGGAGTAGCCCGAAGGGCGGCCGTTGTCGTGGCGCAGTCTTACCGGACAGGCCGCCGTGCGCCCGTTGACCCAGCCCAGCGCGACGTCGAGGAAGACGCCGGACCCCGCATACGCAGCGACACTACGCCCGATCTCGCCGAGTACCAGCCGGAAGCTCTGGAACGATGGGACCTCGCCCGAGGAAAGAAGACGCGAGAAGATCCACTTGGTTCCGCGCGAGGCGGCGTTGCGCACACCGCCGTGCGGTGCCGCGTTCGTCGGGTCCCCGTAGACGACACGTACTTGCTCGGCGAGAGCGATGTCGAGGAACCGGGCGATGTCAGCCGGGTCATGCTGACCGTCCTCGTCCATGGTGACGATCCAGTCACCGCCCGAGGAGGCCATCCCGGCGAGCGTCGCGGCATGCTGTCCGAAGTTCCGACTCAGCCACACGGGCCGGACGAAGGCGAACTCGTCCGCGAGGCTGCGGATCGTCTCCGCCGACTGGTCGGGACCATGGTCGTACGCGAGGATGACCTCGGCGACCCGCATCAAGTGTCCGGACTGGGTGGTCACGACGCTGGTGAGAGGCGCGACTTCCTTGATGAGCGTCGGCAGTGTGCGTTCACCCTGGTAGACGGGTACGACTACGGACACCGTGTGCACGTAACCGGTGTCGGCGTTCTGCCCGCCTTCAGACACGGCAGGCGAGTTTAGTACAGGCACATCTGCGCGCCCCCGTCGAGCGCCTGGGTCAGGCCGTTGCAAGCAACCAGGCAGCCTGGTCGCCGTGGCCGCTGCGGTTGAGATTCTCGGCCTCGCGGCTCCAGCCGGCGATCTGGGCGTTGGTGAAAGGCGACCGACGCTCGTCGACCATGTGGGAGGTGGGATCGTCTAGCGGGATGCCTCGACGTACCTGCTCACTCCCCCAGAACTGGAA
>JBOGDU010000085.1:0-15732 GCA_050743145.1 Jiangellaceae bacterium
CGTCCGACCTGTCCGACCGGGCGCCGCACGGCACCACGGTCGTCGCGACCACCTATGCCGACGGCGTCGTCATGGCCGGCGACCGCCGGTCGACGATGGGCAACATCATCGCCCAGCGCGATGTCGAGAAGGTCTTCCCGGCCGACGAGTTCTCCTGCATCGGCATCGCCGGTGTCGCCGGCGTGGCGGTCGAACTCGTGCGGCTGTTCCAGCTCGAGCTCGAGCACTACGAGAAGATCGAGGGCATGGTCTTGTCCCTCGACGGCAAGGCCAACCGGCTGTCCCACATGATCCGCGGCAACCTCTCGATGGCCATGCAGGGTCTGGCGGTCCTGCCGCTGTTCGCGGGCTTCGACCTCGAGCAGGGTCGGGGCCGTATCTTCTCCTACGACGTCACCGGCGGCCGGTCCGAGGAGCACACCTATTACTCGGTCGGATCGGGGTCGCTGTTCGCCCGCGGCGCGCTGAAGAAGCTGTACCGCGACGATCTCGACCAGGCCGATGCCACTACGGTGTGCCTCGAGTCGCTTTACGACGCGGCCGACGACGACTCCGCCACCGGCGGGCCCGACCTGTCCCGGAAGATCTTCCCCGTGGTCGCGCACGTCGACGTGCACGGCTACAAGCGCCTCGCCGAGGGCGACGTGGCCGAGATCGTCGAATCCGTCGTCGAGGCGCGACAGGAGCGTCCGGACGGTCCTCGGGCCCCGCTGCGCTGACCCCCGCCGAAGAGAGGACGCCACCGGTGTCGATGCCGTACGGGTACGTCTCGCCCGAGCAGCTGATGAAGGACCGGGCCGACTACGCCCGCAAGGGCATTGCGCGCGGACGCTCGGTGGTCGTCATCCAGTATCCCGGCGGCATCCTGTTCGTGGCCGAGACGCCGTCGCGCTCCCTTCACAAGATCAGTGAGATCTACGACCGGATCGCGTTCGCCGCGGTCGGCAAGTACAACGAGTTCGAGAATCTGCGGGTGGCCGGGGTGCGGCTGGCCGATCTCCGCGGCTACTCCTTCGACCGCGCCGACGTCACCGGCCGCGGCCTGGCCAACGTGTACGCCCAGACCCTCGGCACGATCTTCACCCAGGAGCCGAAGCCCTACGAGGTCGAGATCGTGGTCGCCGAGGTCGGCCGGAGCCCCGACGAGGACGAGATCTACCGCCTCACCTACGACGGTTCTGTCGCCCAGGAGAACGGCTTCGCGGTCATGGGCGGCTCCGCGGAACAGATCCACCGACACGTCGCCGACCACTACGCCGACGACATGAGCCTGCCGGTGGGCCTGAGGCTGGCCGTCGACGCCCTGGGTCGCGACAACGGCGGTGCCGAGCCGCGCACGTTGACAGCCGAGTCGCTCGAGGTCGCGATCCTCGACCGTGACCGGCCGCGCCGGCGGTTCCGGCGCATCACCACACCCGAGCTCGACGACCTGCTCGGTGCTCCCGGCGACGCCGAACCGACCACGTAGTCTGACCAGATGGACCGCCGCATCTTCGGCCTGGAGAACGAGTACGGCGTCACGTGCACGTTCCGCGGCCAGCGGCGGCTCTCGCCCGACGAGGTTGCCCGCTATCTGTTCCGCCGCGTCGTCACCTGGGGCCGCAGCAGCAACGTCTTCCTGTCCAACGGAGCCCGGCTCTACCTCGACGTCGGCAGCCACCCCGAGTACGCGACGCCCGAATGCGACTCGATCACCGACCTGGTCACGCACGACAAGGCGGGGGAGAGGGTGCTGGAAGGGCTGCTCGTCGATGCCGAGAAGCGGCTGCGCGAGGAGGGCATCGCGGGCGATGTCTACCTGTTCAAGAACAACACCGACTCCGCCGGCAACTCCTACGGCTGCCACGAGAACTACCTCGTCGGCCGGCACGGCGAGTTCTCCCGGCTCGCCGACGTCCTCATCCCGTTCCTGGTGACCCGCCAGATCATCTGCGGTGCAGGCAAGGTCCTGCAGACTCCGCGAGGCGCGGTGTACGCCGTCAGCCAGCGTGCTGAGCACATCTGGGAGGGCGTCTCCAGCGCCACGACGCGCAGCCGGCCGATCATCAACACCCGCGACGAACCCCATGCCGACGCCGAGCGGTACCGGCGGCTGCACGTGATCGTCGGCGACTCCAACATGAACGAGTCCTCGACCCTGCTCAAGGTCGGTGCGACCGACCTCGTCCTTCGAATGGTCGAGTCCGGTGCCAACCTCCGCGACCTCGGGCTGGAGAACCCGATCCGGGCCATCCGCGAGATCAGCCACGACGTCACCGGCCGCCGGAAGGTGCGCCTGGCCAACGGACGCGAGGCGTCGGCGCTGGAGATCCAGGACGAGTACTTCACCAAGGCGCGCGACTTCGTCGACCGCCGCGACCTGGGCACACCTGCCGTTCAGCGGGTGCTCGAGCTGTGGGAGCGCACCCTCAAGGCGGTCGACTCCGGCGACCTCGCGCTGGTCGAGCGTGAGATCGACTGGGTGACCAAGTACCGCCTCATCGAGCGTTACCGTGACCGGCACGGACTCTCCCTGACCCACCCTCGCATCGCCCAGCTCGACCTGGCCTACCACGACATCCACCGCGGGCGCGGCCTCTACTACCTGCTCGAACGCCGCGGGGCGGTCACCCGCGCCTGCCGAGACGTCGAGATCTTCGAGGCCAAGTCGGTGCCGCCGCAGACCACCCGCGCGCGGCTGCGCGGCGAGTTCATCAAGCGCGCTCAAGAACGACGCCGCGACTTCACCGTCGACTGGGTGCACCTCAAGCTGAACGACCAGGCTCAGCGCACGGTGCTGTGCAAGGACCCGTTCCGCGCGGTCGACGAACGGGTCGAGAAGCTGATCGCCAGCATGTGACGGGGTTCCTTCGGCATCTCTCAGGTTCGCGGGTTAGGGTGAGGCCCTCCGGCCCGTCGACGGCGCCGCACCCCACACCTCGAAGGACGTCTCAGAAGTGCGTAGAACATCGGCCCTGGCCGCTCTGCTCCTGGCGACGTCGCTGGCGCTCGTCGCCTGTGGCTCCGGAGGGTCCGGCGACTCGGGCGACGACGTGGTCTCCACCGAGAGCGGCATCGGAGTCTCCGGCGAGTTCGGCGACAAGCCCGAGCTCGACCTGCCCGGCGCCGACCCGTCCGCCGACCTGGTGGTCGAAGTGCTCTCCGAGGGAGACGGCGCCGAGGTCGAGGAAGGCGACTACCTGATCGCCCACTACCTCGGGCAGACGTGGGAGCCGGCCGAGGGTGGCGAGGCGAACATCTTCGACAACTCCTACGACCGCGGCGAGCCGGCCGGCTTCTCGATCGGCATCGGCGCGGTCATCCCGGGCTGGGACGAGGGCCTGATCGGGAAGACGACCGGTTCCCGCGTGCTGCTCAGCATCCCGCCGGACAAGGCCTACGCCGACGCGCCGCCTGAGGGCTCGACCATCGAAGCCGGCGCCACGCTGGTGTTCGTCATCGACATCGTCGACACCTTCGGCGACGACGCGGGCATCTCCGGCGCGCCGGTGACCGGGCTGCCGGCTGACATGCCGACGATCTCGGGCGAGGGCGCGGACGTCCCGACGGTCGCGTTCCCGGACACGGCGACCCCTGTGGACACCTCCACGGCCGACGTCGTGGTCGAGGGCGACGGCGAAGACCTCGGGGAGCGGCTGGTCATCAAGGTGGTACAGGCGTCGTACACCACCAAGGAGACCCAGTTCTCGTCCTGGGACGAGGGCGCAGGTCCGATCACCATGGCGCCCGACCAGCTTCCCGGCCTGACCGAGGCGCTGGCGGGTCGGAAGGTGGGCACGCGGGCGGTGGTCCGCATCGCCGCGGCCGACAACGTCACCGACGAGGCGCCCGACGGCGAGCCGATCGTCATCGTCGTCGACGTCATCGGCACCCTGTAGGACGGTCATCCCTCCGGCCGGAGCAGGGTGCCCGCGTGGCGGCCGGCGGCGGCCGCGGCGAGAAAGTAGGCGGGGTCGTCGTCGAGGCCACGGCCCATCGTGGACAGGGCAAGCGGCACCTGGCGGAGTGCGTCCATCAGCCCGTCCACGGAGACGCCGACGATCCGGTGCCGTGAGAGCGCATCCAGCTGGGAGCGGATCAGCTCGTCGAGGTGGTCGTGGAGTTCGGGGACGACGACGTCGGCCGTCGCCAGCGCTACTCGTCCGTAGGCGGTGAGGCTGTGATGAGAGATCCCGTGATGCCGCTCACGCGGGTCTGCTCCGCTGATCCGCAACGACGCGACACACCGACCACCGAGGACGACCGTGGCGTTGACGGCCTCACCGCAGGCGACCCCCGAAAACCCCCACCGGGTGCCGCTGCCGAGGTTGCCCGGCCCCTGAGCGACGACGGCGACGTCCGCGCCCAGGACGTGGCGGGCGGCGAGCAGGCCGGTGTGCAGCGTCACGGCCTCGGCGTCACCGCCGTAGGCCTGGCCCGCGGTGACGACGCCGGCCAGCCAGCCGGCGTCGCGCAGGCCCGCCACGGTCCGGCTGTACCAGGCCGGCAGCGCGCCGCCATCGGTCATCACGTAGACGACGTGGAGATCGGCAGCGGTGTCCCTCAGGCCGGCCAGCACGGCAGGCAGGGCGGAATGCAGGTCGGCGACGACCACCGGCATTCCCTGCAGGTCGTCGGCGTCGCGGAGAACCTCGTGCGCTGGTGAGTCCTGCTCGTCGACGCCGAGCACCATGGTCTGCAGGGGCGTGTAGCGCGACTTGACCAGGTGGCCGGGACCGGGCGGCGGGTCGGGCGGCAACCGGTCGGGCACGGCGACGACCATCGCGTAGCCTCCGGTACCGAGGCCCATCGACAACGCCGTCGTGTTGAGCAGGACCCGGTCTCCGGGGCGGGGGCGGCCGACCACCTGGTCGTAGGCCAGAGCGGGGACCACGCCGTCGCCGTCGACCTGCACCGACACCTCGACGGCACCCTGCCAGGACCGGCCCAACGAACGGACCACGCCCGACCGCCACCGGATCACTGGACGAGGCTAACGACCCGGTAGCCTCGCGACGTCAGAAGGGGGCACCGTGCCGACCCAGGCGAAGAGCGAACGGCTGATGAACCTCGTCATCTGCCTGCTCGTCTCGCGCACCTACGTCCCGAAGTCCCGGGTCCGGCAGATCGTCGGGGGGTACGGGGACCAGAGCGACGAAGCCTTCGAGCGCATGTTCGAGCGCGACAAGGAAGATCTGCGTGAACTCGGCATCCCGATCGAGACCGGATCCAACGACCCGTCCGGCGACGAGGAACCGGGATACAGCATCCGGCGCCAGGACTTCGAGCTCCCGGAGATCCGTCTCGAGCCCGACGAGGCGGCGGTCCTCGGCCTGGCCGCACGGGTGTGGCAACACGCCAGCCTCGCCGAGGCCACCAGCCGAGCCGTGCTGAAGCTCCGCGCAGCCGGCGTCGACACAGACACCGGGGCCCTGGCCGCGGTGGAGCCACGGGTCGCCGTCGAGGAGCCGGCGTTCTGGCCGCTGTGGGAGGCCGTCCGCGACCGCACACCGGTCACCTTCCACCATCGGAAGGCCGCCGGCGACGTCCCCGTGCGCCGCCACCTGCAGCCGTGGGGGATTCAGTCGTGGCATGGACGCTGGTACGTCGTGGGGTACGACGTCGACCGTGCGGCACCGCGGCTGTTCCGCCTCTCCCGCGTCGTCGGACAGGTCGAGCGGGCGGGTGAGCCGGGCGCGTACACGGTGCCGCCACCCGCCGTCATCCGGGCCGCTGCGGGCTCCCTGGTGCCGCCCCGGCAGCGGAACCTGGCCAGGGTCCGGGTCCGCCAGGGCTGCGGGTACGGCTTGCGACGGCGTGCGGTCACCACCCAGCAGGGGGACGGGTGGGACCTGCTGACGGTGCCTTACGCCGACGCCACCGTGTTGGCCGACGAGGTGGCCGGGTACGGCGCCGACGTGGTCCTCATCGAGCCGGGCGACGTCCGCGCGCGCGTGGTCGAACGCCTCCGTGCGGTGGTGGGGGAGCCCGCGTGACCAAACGATCCGGCGGAGCCCAGGAGCAGGTGTCGCGGCTGCTGTCGCTGCTGCCGTACCTGCTCTCGCATCCGAACGCCCGCGTGGCCGACGTCGCGCGCCTGTTCGGCGTCAGCGAGCAGCAGATCCTGCGCGACCTCAACGTCCTGTGGTTCTCCGGGCTGCCCGGCCTGGCCATGGGTGACTACATCGAGGTCGACATGGAGGCCGCCGAGGGCGAGGGCGTGATCAACGTCACCAACGCCGACTACCTGGCCCGCCCGCTCCGCCTCGGCACCGACGAGGCCCTGGCTCTGGTCGTCGCGTTGCGGACGCTCGCCGCGATGCCCGGGACCTCCGACCGGAGCGCGGTCGATCGAGCGATCACGAAGCTCGAGTGCGCCGCCGGCGCCGCTGCGGAACGGGCGGCCGCCGTCCGGGTCGAGGTCGACGGTGATGCCGTCGCCGACGTAGCGGCGACGGTCCGCCGTGCCCTCGACGGGAAACGACGCCTCCATCTGTCGTACTGGGTGCCCGGGCGCGACGAGACCACGGAGCGCGACGTCGACCCCATGCGCCTCGCACTGGCCGACGGACGGCTCTACCTCGAGGGCTGGTGCCGTCGGGCCGAGTCGGTCCGGCTGTTCAGGCTCGACCGGGTCGCGAGCATCGCCCTGCTCGACG
Source organism: Jiangellaceae bacterium (assembly GCA_050743145.1). Taxonomy (GTDB): domain Bacteria; phylum Actinomycetota; class Actinomycetes; order Jiangellales; family Jiangellaceae; genus DASRTE01. Next base: position 6,639 of record JBOGDU010000085.1, read on the forward strand.
TGCCGGCCGAGGTACCCGCCCGGGCGCGACCGCGCGACCTCGGCGCCGGCATCTTCCAGCCGTCGCCGGACGATCTGCTGGTCACGCTCATCCTCGAACCGGCCGGTCGCTGGGTGGCCGACTACTACCCCTGCGAGACCGTCGACGAGATGGGAGCCGGCCGGCTGCGCGTCACCGTGCGGGTCGGCGATTCGCGCTGGATGCGCCGGCTGGCGCTGCGGCTTGGAGGTACCGGACGAATCGTCGACCCGTCGGACCTCGCTGCCGACACGATGGCCGACGCCAGGGCCGCGCTGGATGCGTACGCGGCGGTTGGAGGGGTGGAGTCCGACCGTCGCTCGCAGGCGAGCTGAGCCGATAGGGTCGAGGCATGTCCACGCCGGCGATCTGGTCGTTCGCAGGTGTCGCCGTCCTGTTCGCCGGCGTGGTGGTGATGCTCGTCCGAACCGCCCGGTCGACCTTCCGGCGCGGCCGGCAGCTGGCGGAGGAGCTGACCAGCCTCGGCGTGGACGTCGAAGAGGTGATGGCGGCTGTCGGCCAATCCACCGCGGCGCCGGGAACGAACCCAAGGGTCGAGCGTACGATCGAGAGTGCTGGAACCGAATGAGGTGAGGTCGCGATGTTCCGTGGGGGTATAGGTCCGCCCGAGATCATCCTGATTCTGCTCGTCATCGTGCTGCTGTTCGGCGCGAAGAAGCTCCCCGAGACCGCACGCGGTCTGGGCCGCTCGATGCGGATCTTCAAGGCCGAGACGAAGGGCATGAAGGACGACGACACGATCGAAGCGACCGAGGTGCGTGACGAGGCCCCGCCGGCACCACGGGAGGTCGAGGCCCGCAACGACGCGCCTGCGGCTCCGCCGGTTTCCGCGCCGGTCTCCAACCCGGCCCGCGAGGGCGCCGCCGATCCGCCGCATCGCGACGCCTGACCCGGCTCCGGGTCGAGTGTGGCTGCGGGCCGTGACGTGAGCGCAGTGATCGGACGTCGTCGCTCCCGGTCTGCGACTGAGCGCGACCCCGAGGGCCGGATGAGCCTGGGCGAGCATCTGCGCGAGCTGCGGTCCCGGCTGACGAAGGCACTGGCCGCCGTGATCGCCGGTGGCGTGGTCGGCATCGTCTTCTACAACCAGATCCTCGGGTTGTTCATCGGCCCGTTCACCGACGCCGTCGAACGGCTCCAGGACCAGGGCCTCGAGGCGGAGATCAACTTTGCCGGCATCGCCGACCCGTTCACGGTTCCCCTCCAGCTCGCGCTGCTGACCGGGATCGTGCTGGCGGCTCCCGTGTGGATCTACCAGATCTGGGCGTTCGTCACGCCCGGGCTCTACCGCAACGAGCGCCGCTGGGCGGCGACGGTGGTGCTCACGGCCGCACCGTTGTTCTTCGCCGGCATCGTTCTCTGCTACTGGCTGATGCCGAAGGGTCTGACGATCATCCTCGACTTCACCCCTGAGGACGTCAGCAACATCGTCTCGTTCAGCCAGTACTTCGGCTTCGTCATGCGGCTGATGCTGGTCTTCGGCATAGCCTTTCTCCTGCCGGTGTTCGTGGTGCTGCTCAACGCCGTGGGCGTGCTGACCGGCGCCGCCCTCTCGAGCACCCGGCGCTGGACGGTGCTCGGCATCTTCGTCTTTGCCGCGGTCGCCACGCCGACCGCCGACCCCGTCACCATGCTGATGCTCGCGGTGCCCATGTGGGTGCTGTTCGAGGTGGCGGTCCTGGTCTGCCGGTTCAACGACCGCCGGCGGGCCCGCGAAATGGGCACCGACGTCGACGACGACGAGGCGTCGGTGCTGGAACCGGCCCGGCAGGATCCCACTGACGACCTGCCGTCCCACGTCGACGACGCCACCTGACCCCCTGCCCCGCATCTTGTGGCGGGTTCGCAACGCCTCCAGGCCGGTCGAGACGTGCCTTTCCCGCCACAAGTCGCCGCGTTCTGCACGTCCGACGCAACCGGCGGGAAGCCCGGTGTGACGACGCTGCGGCCGCGCCGGCCGCTACCCTTCGCCCCGTGTCCCGTCAGATCGCGCTCCTGATCAACCCGACGTCCGGCCGCGGGCGCGGAGCACGCGTCGGGAGCGAGGTTGCGGCGCGGCTGCGCGACGCCGGGCTCGCCGTGCGCGAGATGGCCGGACGTGACGTCCGCGAGAGCCACGATCTCGCGCGGGAGGCGGTCGACCAGGGAACCGACGCCCTGGTGGTCGTCGGCGGCGACGGCATGGTGCACCTGGGTCTGCAGGCCGTCGGGGGAACGGACATTCCTCTCGGGGTGGCGCCCGCCGGCACCGGCAACGACTTCGCCCGGGCCGTCGGCGTACCGCTGCGCGACCCGGTCGCGGCCGCCGACATCGTGGTCGCGGGTACGGAGCGCAGGATCGATCTCGGCCGCATGGGCGACCAGTGGTTCGGCGGCGTCGTCGCCGCCGGCTTCGACGCGCGGGTCAACGACCGGGCCAACCGGATGCGCTGGCCGCGTGGGCGGATGCGATACAACATCGCGATGCTGGTGGAGCTGGGTGTGTTCCGCCCGGTGCCCTACGTCCTGGACCTGGACAGCGGACGGTGGGAGACCAGCGCCATGCTCGTCGTGGTCGGCAACATCCCCTCCTACGGCGGGGGTATGAAGGTGACCCCCGATGCCGTGGTGGACGACGGGCTGCTCGACGTCATGGTCGTCAAGCCGCTGTCGAAGGCACGATTCCTTCGGGTCTTCCCGAAGGTCTACTCCGGCTCGCACGTGACGCTGCCGGTCGTGGAGATCCGGCGTTCCGCCCGGGTGCGGATCGACGCGCCAGGGATCACCGTGTATGCCGACGGCGAGCGGTTGGGGCCGCTGCCGCAGACGTTCGAGGCGGTCCCCGGTGCCCTGCGGGTGCTGGTGCCGCCACGCTCCGTTCTCTGATCACGGCGGGGCGACCGGCCGGGAACGCTCGCTGAGCCTCGGCCCTCCATGATAGACCGAGGCGGGCGGTAGCGTGAACGCATGAGCTCGCCGGCGGAGGGCTACGCGGCCGCGCGGCGCCGACAGCAGGACCGGGCAGGTGCCCTGGGCCGGTTCCGGGCGGGCTATGCGTTCGAGCTCGACGAGTTCCAGGTGCGAGCCTGCCGGGCAGTCGAGTCGGGTCGTGGCGTACTCGTCGCCGCGCCGACGGGCTCGGGCAAGACCGTGGTGGGCGAGTTCGCGGTGAGCCTGGCCCTCGAGCAGGGTCGCAAGTGCTTCTACACGACGCCGATCAAGGCCCTGTCGAACCAGAAGTACCACGACCTCGTCGGCCGCCACGGACCGGCGGACGTCGGCCTTCTCACCGGTGACAACTCGGTCAACGGCGACGCCCCCGTGGTCGTCATGACCACCGAGGTGCTGCGCAACATGCTGTACGCGGGGTCGACGACCTTGAGGGGACTCGGCTACGTCGTCATGGACGAGGTGCACTACCTGGCCGACCGGTTCCGCGGCGCCGTCTGGGAGGAAGTGATCATCCACCTGCCGGAGTCGGTCAGCCTGGTCTCGCTGTCCGCGACCGTCTCGAACGCGGAGGAGTTCGGCGACTGGCTCTCGACCGTGCGAGGCGACACCGACGTCGTCGTGGAGGAGCGCCGGCCCGTGCCGTTGTGGCAGCACGTCATGGTGGGCTCGCGCCTGCTGGACCTGTTCGTCTCCGGTGGCCCCGACGACGGGCAGCGCCGGGTCAATCCCGACCTGCTGCGGTACTCCCGCGACGAGCAGCGGTTTGCCCGGGTCGGCGACCGCCGGCCAGGGCGCGGCGGCCATCGTCCCCGGCGCAACGGCGGTGCCTACACGCCCGGCCGCGTCGACGTCGTCGACCGGCTCGACCGCGAGGGCCTCCTGCCGGCGATCGTCTTCGTGTTCAGCCGGGCCGGGTGCGACGCCGCGGTGCGACAGTGCCTCGACGCCGGCGTACGACTGACCACGCCGGCCGAGCGTGAGGAGATTCGGGAGCTCGTGGAGCGACGCTGCGCGGACATCCCGGACGAGGACCTGCACGTCCTCGGCTATCACGAATGGGCCGACGGCCTCGAACGCGGGTTGGCCGCCCACCATGCCGGAATGCTCCCGACGTTCAAGGAGGTCGTCGAGGAGCTGTTCGTGATGGGCCTGGTGCGCGCCGTATTCGCGACGGAGACGCTGGCGCTGGGCATCAACATGCCGGCCCGGTCGGTGGTGATCGAGCGACTGGTGAAATGGAACGGCGAGACCCATGCCGAGGTCACGCCGGGGGAGTACACCCAGCTGACCGGTCGCGCCGGACGGCGCGGCATCGACGTCGAGGGACACGCTGTCGTGCTGTGGCAGCCGGGACTCGACGCCTCCGCGGTGGCCGGGCTCGCCTCCACCCGTACCTACCCGCTGCGGTCGTCGTTCCGGCCGTCGTACACCATGGCGGTCAACCTGGTCGGGCAGGTGGGCCGGGCGGCGGCACGCGAACTGCTGGAGTCCTCGTTCGCGCAGTTCCAGGCCGACCGTGCGGTCGTCGGGCTGGCGCGGACGCTGCGCCGCCACGAGGAGGCGCTGGAGGGCTACCGGGAGGCCATGGCCTGCCACCTCGGCGACTTCGAGGAGTACACCGGACTGCGCCGCCGTGTCGCGGACCGTGAGTCGGCCCTGGCCCGGCAGGGCACGGCACTACGCAAGGCAGCCGCGGCCGAGGCACTCGAGCGGCTCCGGCCCGGCGACGTCGTGCGAGTGCCCGCCGGAAGGTTCGCCGGTCTCGCCGTGGTGCTCGACCCCGGCATGTCCACCGGAGGCCGTGGCGACGGGCCCAGGCCCACGGTGCTCACCGAGGCACGACAGGTTCGGCGGCTGTCTCTGGTCGACTTCCCGGTCGCGGTCGAGCCGCTCACGCGGATGCGGATCCCGCGGTCGTTCAACCCGAAGGCCGCGCCGTCGCGGCGCGATCTCGCGGCCGCCTTGCGGGCGAAGGCGCCTGACGACGGCGGGCGACGACCACGGCGTCCTCGATCCGCTGCGGTGGACGACCCCGAGCTGCTGGAACTACGGCGACGGATGCGCGCGCATCCGTGCCATGGCTGCGCCGACCGCGACGAGCACTCGCGTTGGGCGGAGCGGTGGTTACGGCTGCGGCGGGAGGTTGAGCAGGTGCAGCGACGGGTCGAGTCGCGTACCAACACCGTGGCTCGCCAGTTCGACCGGGTCTGTGCGGTGCTCGAGAACCTCGGCTACCTGCGCGGAGACGAGGTCACGCCGGCGGGTCGGCGGCTCACCCGTCTCTACACCGAGCTCGACCTGCTCGCAGCCGAGGCGCTGCGCGAAGGGTTGTGGGACGCCCTCGATCCGCCTGAGCTCGCTGCGTGCCTGTCCGCGCTGAGCTACGAGTCCCGCCAGCCCGACGACGCCGTGCCGCCGCAGATGCCGCCCGGCAGGGTGCGCGACGTCCTCGGCGAGATGGTCCGCCTGTGGGGCGATCTCGACGCGTTGGAGAGGGACCACGGGCTGGACTTCCTGCGCGAGCCCGATCTCGGCTTCGCCCACGCCGCCTGGCGGTGGGCCCGTGGCCACCGGCTGGAGTCGGTGCTCACCGACGCCGACCTGACCGCGGGCGACTTCGTCCGTGCCATACGGCAGCTCCTCGACCTGCTCGACCAGGTGGCCGACGCCGCCGGTGACACCTCCCTGCGTGAGACCGCGCGGTCGGCAGCAGCGGCACTGCGACGCGGCGTGGTGGCCTACGCGACGCTGACCTAGCCGGCCGCCGGTGCAGCGAGGGCGTTGAGGACGCGGTTGAGCGACGCGTCGAGGTTCCACCGGTCACCGAGTTCCACGAGCGAGGCGGGGTTGCGTGGCTCGCGGGGCAGTGTGTCGTCGTAGTCGGGGAGAGGGACGTCGGTGCGGACGGCGACCACAACCGGCGCGATCTCGAGGTAGGCGCGCGCCTCGGCGAGCTTGCGGCGAAGTGTCGGAGCGAGCTCGGCTCGCGGGTCGTCGATGGCGGCCAGCAGTCCGTCGATGTCGCCGAACCGCGTGACCAGCGTGGCGGCGGTCTTGTCGCCGACGCCCGGCACGCCGGGCAGACCGTCGCTCGGATCGCCGCGCAGCGTCGCGAAGGCCGCGTACGCCCGTCCCGGGATGCCGTACTTCGCGGTCACGACCGCCTCGTCGACGATCTCGTGCCGGCCGACACCACGAGCGGTGTAGAGGACACGGACCTCGCGGGAGTCGTCGACGACCTGGAACAGGTCACGGTCGCCGGTGACGACGTCGACCGGCCCGGTGTCGCGTGCCGCGAGAGTTCCGATCACGTCGTCGGCCTCGAATCCTGCGACGCCCACGTGCGCGACCCCCAATGCGTCGAGCACGTCGAGGATGACCGGGACCTGAACCTCGAGAGCCTTCGGCACCTGCTCGATGTTCCGCTTCGGGTCGAGCAGCCGGTGCGCCTTGTACGACGGCAGCGCATCGGCGCGGAACGCGGGCCGCCAGTCGGCGTCGAGGCAGGCCACGAGCCGCTCCGGCGACCGGACGCTCACCAGCCTGGCGATGAAGTCGAGCAGACCGCGGACGGCGTTGACCGGCGTGCCGTCTGGTGCCGTGATGGAGTCCGGGACCCCGAAGAACGCCCGGAAGTACAACGAGGCTGTGTCGAGAAGCATGAGACGGCTCACGGGGGGCGAGCCTGCCACGTCCTCGTCGCTGCACGGCGGATACGCTCCGGACGGTGACCGCCGATCGCCTCGAACGTGCCCGTGCCGCAGCCGCAGCTGCCGGCATCGACGTCGTCCTCGTCACCCCCGGTCCCGACCTGCGGTATCTCACAGGGTACGACGCCATGCCGCTCGAGCGGCTCACCTGCCTCGTGCTGTCGGCCACGGGCGACCCCCGGCTCGTGGTTCCCGCGCTCGAACGCCCGGCCGCGGAGGCGTCGCCCGCCGGCTCGCTGGGCCTGGAGATCGTGGACTGGCAGGAGGTCGAGGATCCGGTCGGAATGGTGGCCCGGCTGACGCCGGCGGCGCGGCGCGTCGGGGTCGACGACCACATGTGGGCCGAGAAGATGTTGCGGTTCCGCGCCGCGATGCCGGACGCCTCCCAGGTGCTCGCGGGTCCGGTACTGCACGGGCTGCGCCTGCGAAAGTCGGCCGACGAGGTCGACGCGCTGCGGGAGGCAGGGGCCGCGATCGACCGCGTGCACGCGCGGATGGGGGAGTGGCTGCGCACCGGACGCCCCGAGCACGAGGTCGGCCGTGACATCGCCGACGCGATCGTCACCGAAGGCCACGTCCGGGCCGACTTCGTCATCGTCGCGTCGGGCCCGAACAGCGCGAGCCCGCATCACAAAACCGGCGACCGGGTGATCCAGCCGGGCGAGCCGGTCGTCGTCGACATCGGGGGAACGACGAAGACCGGTTACTGCTCCGACTCGACCCGCACGTACGCGGTCGGAGCCCCCGCCGACGAGTTCGTCGCCGCGTACGAGGCGCTGCAGCGCGCCCAGGCCGCAGCGGTCGACCGCGTGCGTCCCGGGGTGACCGCCGAGGCGGTCGACGCCGCTGCCCGGGACGTGCTCGACCGAGCCGGGCTGGGGGAGTACTTCGTCCACCGCACCGGCCACGGCATCGGACTGGAGACCCACGAGGAGCCCTACATCGTCGCGGGCAACACGATGCCGCTGGAGGCGGGTATGACGTTCTCGATCGAGCCGGGCTTCTACATGCCCGGTCGCTGCGGCGCCCGTATCGAGGACATCGTGGTCGCGACCGACGACGGCGTGGAAAGGCTCAACCTCCAGCCGCGCGAGCTCATCATCCTCGACAGCTGACCCCGACGCCGCCTCTTCCTCGTCTTGTGGCGGGTTTGCCACCTCTCGGTGAGTGACGAGGCGTTGAAAAGCCGCCACAAGTTGCGACGAGGCAGGGGGCTCAGGTCAGCGCGTTGAGCGCGAGGTCGACGTCGGCCTCGGTGGTGTAGAGGTGGAACGAGGCGCGCAGGAGGCCGCCGCGGACGGCGGCCCGGACGCCGGCGGCTTCCAACCGTTCCTGGGCGCCCGGCACGTCGGTCGAGACGACGGCCGAGTCGGAGGCCGGCATGCCCAGCCCTTCGCGGAACCGGTTGGCCAGCCCGACGTCGTACGCCCTGATCTCGTCGACGCCCACCTGCTCGATCAGCTCCAGCGCCGGCGCGGTCGCGACCCAGGTGAACCACGCGGGCGAGATGTCGAAGCGCCGGGCATCACGGGCCAGGCGAAGGGGTGGCCCGTAGTACGAGGTGTGCGGATCGTCGCCGGCCCACCATCCGGCCATGGACGGGAGGATGTCATCACGCAAGCTCGGCGTCGTGACCAGGAACGCGGTCCCCCGCGGTGCGAGCAGCCACTTGTACGTCCCGCACACGAGGGCGTCGAACCGGGTGGCGTCCACCGGCAGCCATCCGCACGCCTGGGTCGCGTCGACCACCGTGAGCGCCCCGGCCGCCGCGGTGGCCGCCGTGACGGCATCGACATCGGCAACGACACCGGTCGCCGACTGGACGAGGCTGAACGCCACCACGTCGGTGTCCGGCCGCACCTCGTTCGCCAGTTCGGCAGCCGGGACCGTGCGCACCTCGACCCCTCTCGCCTCCTGGACCAACCAGGGGAACAGGTTCGAGGTGAACTCCTCCTCGGGGGCCAGCACCTTGGCCCCGTCGGGCAAGGATGCGGCGACCATGCCGAGGAGTTGGGACACCTGCGAGCCGGTGGTGATGTCGGCGACGTCGGCGCCGACGAGGCGGGCGAACAGGTCGCGTGCCTGGACGGTCGCCTCGCTCCACGCCCGCCACGAGCCGCGGCCGACCCGCCAGTCGGCGAGGGCCTCCTGCAGTGCGTCCCAGGCCGGCCACGGCGGCAGTCCGTAACTTGCGGTGTCGAGCCAGCCGGGCTCGGGGTCGAACAGGGTACGTGCCTTGGCGATCTCCACGCCGGACATGGTGCCACTCGACGGGCGCGCGCTCATCTAGGGTGACCGCGTGGAGGAGATCGACCGGCAGATCGTCGACCTGCTCGCCCGGGACGGCCGGCTGAGCTTCACCGACCTCGGCAAGGCCACCGGCCTGTCCACCTCGGCCGTACACCAGCGGGTAC
>JBOGDU010000086.1:0-3076 GCA_050743145.1 Jiangellaceae bacterium
CCGAGTTGGCCCGGATCATGGCCCTGCAGGGGGCAGAGGTCATCGCCCGGCCGTCGGCCCTGCTGCGGTCGGCCGACATCTGGGAGCTGACGAACCGCGCCCGGGCGTACGACAACCACGTCTACGTGGTCGGAGCGAATGCGGTGGGTATCGACCCTGCAGGAGTGCTGTACTTCGGCAACTCGATGATCGTGACCCCGACCGCCGAGGTGGTCGCGTGGGGCTCGACACACGAATCGTGGGTGAGCGCGCGGCTCGACCCGGCCAGGGCGATGAGCACGCTGACCCCGGGGTCCAGTGTCCGGCAGGGGTTCGACCATCTGGCCGAACGCAACCTGAACGTTCTGCGCCGGCACGCGGACACGCTGCTCGGCGAAGGCGCGACGTCCTTCCCGTACGAACCAGCCTGACTGCAAGCGGCACCGGTGGAACCGGAGCCGAGCCTGGTCGCGAGCGGTCAGTCACGAGAGCACTGCAATGGCCTCGCGCCGGAGTACGTCGGTGACGTCGAAAGCCTGCCGCTGAGAGATGCTGCCGGCGATGGTGGCGTCGAGGTCCGGGTAGTGATACGAGAAGGTGTTCCAGAACCCGTTGTGCCCCCAACCGCGCACACCAGCGTCCTCGATGGCACTGATGCCGAGTCCGTAGTCGCAGGCGTATGTGTCCACCTCGTCGATGAACTGATGTGCGCGATCCGTCACGCCGGCGGGAACCGGCTCGAGCGTCTCCAGCCACGTGCCGTCGAGGCCGAGCCGCTCGTACCCGATCAGCTCGCGCAGCGCCAGGGCGAGCGGCGTCGCGCTGACACGCTCGACGATCTCACCGAGAAGGATGTAACCAGTGTCCGCGTAGTGGAACTCTTCGCCGGGCATCGCGTACGGCTTCCCGTGCCGGAGCGCGAAGTGAAGCTGTTCGGTACGCGTCCAGTGATGTGCCGGGTCGCCGGTCACCGCATCTGCGTACAAGGGGTCCGTCGCGTAGTCGTACAGGCCACTGGTGTGGCTGAGCAGATGTAGCACGGTGATCGATTCGACGTCGTAGCCGCCGGTGCGCAGTGCGTCTGTGTTGTCCTGCGCTATGTGCTTCGAGATCGGATCCTCGAGACCGAGGGTCCCGTCCTCGACCAACCGAAGGATGGCTGCAGCCACGTACGTCTTCGTGTTGCTTGCCATCCGCACCGCGTGATCAGGATCGAGTTCGACTCCGCTCATCGGATCCGCGAGGCCCGCGACGAAGATCTGGGAAAGGCATACGGCCGGCGCCTCGACATGCAGAGCGATCCCGTTCGTATCGGGATGGTCGTCGAGGAGGCTGCCGACCAGTGCCGAGAGGCGCGTCTGTAGTTCGCTCGAGCGTGCCTCGTTCGAACATGCCGCCGAGGGCATCGCCGGGGAGGGCCGGTCGGTCGATGTGTCGACGGCAGCGCCATCGGTCGGGTCTGGGGTCGAACAGCCAAACGCCACGGCGGGGATGACGAGGATGGCTACGATTGCTCGCGGTGCCGTTCGGGGACGAACGCGATTGGCCATGACCGGGTCACCTCGGACCAGGTGCGGTGACGTTCACTATCGACAAGGAGCGTCGCAGCCCGAATGAGATACGACGCCGGATGAACAGCCTGGTCCTTCGCGACCAGAGTCCCACATGAGGTCAGCGGTCGTAGGCGTGGCGGAACTGGACGCTCATCCGCGGTGCGGCGGAGCTCACCTTGGGGACGGTGTGGTCCCACGTCCGCTGGCACGAACCGCCCATGACCAGCAAGTCGCCCGGTCCGGGCAGGAAGCCGATCGAAGCACCCCCACCCTTGGGGCGCAGCTTGAACGGCCGCGGCGCTCCGAGCGAGAGCACGGCCACCGTCGCCTCCGGCAACTCGCGCGCGATGCGGTCGCCATGCCACGCGACGCTGTCATTGCCGTCGCGGTACAGGTTGGTGCCCACCTGCGTGAAGGCGACGCTGTAGTGCTCCCCGAGCGTTGCGGCCATGGTCCGCAGGAGCGGAAGCGGCGGATCCTCCTCGTCGAGACGCCAACGGTGCGTGAGCCGCGGCTCGGGAACCCGGCGCTCGTACATCCAGATGTCGCGCTGCCGCCACGGAGTGCTGGTGAGAAGCTGCCCGAACAGGTTGTCGGCGCCGGTGACCCAGCCCCGCACCTCGTCGACCCACGCGCCCTGGGCGAGCTCATGCCGGACCAGACCGGTGAAGCGCTCGTCGAACGTCGGCTCGCCGTCGCCAAGCAACGACGCCTGCCAGTCGAGGGGATACGACTCCTCGTACACGCGTTCGAGTCTACGACAGCTCCCGTGCCGCCGGTCAGAACAGTGGCGGGTCGGGGTCGGCTGGCGGGTCGGGGTCGGCCGGCGGGTCCTCCCCTGGGGGCGGTGGTGGTTGGGCGAGGAGTCCGACGATCTCCGGTTCGACTTCGTAGACGTGGCCGGTGGGTGCGGTCCAGATGTATCGGCCGGGTTCGGGTTGTTCGAGTCGCCAGTGGTGGTGGGTTTTGTCGTTGTGGTGGCCGCGGTGCACCGGGCCGAGGTTTCCGGCGCTGGTGGTGCCGCCGTGCTCCCAGGCGATGGTGTGGTCGAGGTCGCAGCCGTCGGCGGGGTGGGTGCAGGTGGGGAACCGGCAGGTCTGGTCGCGGACGAGGACGTGTTCGGCCAACTCGGTCGGCGGGGCGTACCGGCGGCGGCCGACGTCGAGGACGGCACCGGACGCGGGGTCGGTCAGGATCCGCCGCCAGACACCGGCCCCGGCCAGCCGGCGGGCCACCTCGGGCGTGATCGGGCCGTAGCCGTGCAGGTGGGCGGGCTGGTCGTCGGCGCCGATCAACGTCGTGTAGGCGACGGTGACGTTGACCGTCACCGGCCGCCCGCCGCGGCCGGCACCCAGCCGCTGCTGCACATGGGCGCAATCGGGGTGGCAGCAGCCCAGATGCCCGGCGGCCAGCGCGGACCAGCCCAACCCGGCCAGCACGTCCGCGCGCAGCTGGTCCAGGGTGCGCGGGTCACCGGCTGTCTGCAGCTGGCGGGCGGCGGCGTCCACGGCAATGTAGAGGGCGGCGGCGTCTTCGGCGGGCAG